>DASSXE010000138.1:0-4022 GCA_035704125.1 Arthrobacter sp. | reverse complement strand
GCCACCACGTTCATCTACGGCGGCATCGTGCTCGCCGCCGGCTATAAGTTCATCTACGGCGACAAGGGCATCGTCACCGGTTTCCTGGTCTCCGTCTTCCCGGACCTCGACCGCGGCTGGTTCTCCGGCTTCTTCGCGGTCCTGGCCGTGATGACGTTCGCCACCACCACCAACCACATGCTCTTCGTCACCAACGCCCTCAAGGGCGTGGATTATCAGACCATCGAGGCGGCCCGGAACATGGGCGCCTCCACGTGGACCATCCTGCGCCGGATCGTCCTGCCGATGCTCAAGCCCACCCTGTTTGCCGTGACCGTGCTCTCCTTTTTGACCGGCCTGGGCGCGCTGTCCGCCCCGCAGGTGCTCGGCGGCCGGGACTTCCAGACCATCACCCCGATGATCCTGACGTTCACCAACAGCCCCACCTCGCGGGACCTCGCCGCGCTGCTGGCGCTCATCCTGGGCGTGGCGACCATGGTGATGCTCGCGGTCATGACCCGGCTGGAGAAGGGCGGGACCTACTTCTCGGTATCCAAGGTCTCCGCCGGCCTGCAGAAGCAGCAGATCACCAACCGCGCAGCCAACGCCGCCGTGCACGCCGCCGCATACCTGCTGTTCGCGGTGTACACGCTTCCGGTGGTCCTGATCGTGCTGTTCTCCTTCGCCGACGGCGCCGCCATCCAGACCGGACAGCTGAATCCCGGCAGCCTGACCCTGGAGAACTACGCGCGGGTGCTCACCCAGCCGGCCGGACTGCGGCCCTTCCTGATCAGCATCACCTACAGCGCCCTCGCCGCCGTGATCGCCGTCGGCGGCCTGCTGTTCGTGGCCCGCATCCTGCAGAAGTACCGCAACTGGGTTACCACGGTATTCGAGTACCTGCTCCACATCCCCTGGATCCTGCCCGCGGCACTGCTGGCCCTGGGCCTCATCCTCAGCTACGACCACCCGAACCCGCTGGTGGGCGGCGCCGTGCTGACGGGCACCACGGTGATCCTGCTGATCGCCTTCGTTACCGTGAAGATCCCCTTCACGCTGCGGATGCTCAAGGCCTCCTTCGCGGCGGTCAATTCCTCGCTGGAAGAGGCCGCCGGCATCATGGGCGCGAAGACGATCTACATCTTCCGCCGCATCCTGCTGCCGATCGTGCTTCCCGCCGCGGCGGCCGTGACGGCGTTGAACTTCAACAGCATGCTGGACGACTACGACACGGCCATCTTCCTCGCCCACCCGCTGTTCCAGCCGCTGGGCCTGATCATCAAGGCGAACACCGACGGCGCCGAGGGCGTGGAGGGCGTGTCCAACACCTTCGTCTACACGGTGCTGCTGATGGTGATCACCGGGCTGACGATGTACCTGGTCTACGGCCGGGCCGGGCGGAAGACCGGGCGGAAGACCCGCAGGAAGGCAAGGGCCGGGGCCGGCGACAGGGAAGAGCCGACGGTGGCCCCGGTTGATTCCGCGCAGAACGACCCTGCGCTGGTCCCCTGAGCAACGCAGAGTTCGTCCGCGCCGTCCGGCCGGCGTTCGGTCTAGACCCAGAAGTCGTCGGCCTTGGCTGAGTCCTCGAAGTATTCCCGAGCCTCCGCGATCTTTCCGTCGCGCACCACGAAGGCAATGACGGTGCCGACGTCCAGGGTCTTGCCGTTGCCTTCCCCTTTGGTCTGCTGGATCGCGACTGTGTGGTCTTCTCCGCCGACGATGTCCTGCACCTGGGCCTGAAAATGGCCCTGCGTACGCTCACCGAGTTCGCCAAAGTATGCCAAAACGGCGTCGCGGCCTTGTTTCGTCCCCGATAGCACGCCGCTTCCCGCTACGTGCCAAACGGCGTCCTCAGCGAACATTTCCCTGAGCGTCGCCATGTCCCCGGCATTGAAGGCCTCATACCCCCGCCGGACCAGTTCAACGTTTTCTTGACTTCCCATGATCGGACACCTCCGCCGTCCTTGTCGGCTCATGTTGGGACGGTTTAAGGCTAGTCCTGGCCCAAAGCCCTGTCGATGGACTTTTCGGGCGGCGCGGTTGGCCGGCCGGCCGGAACCTCAGCGCGCCACGGGCCAGCCCGTGTACGCCTCGGCAAGGTAGGCCCGGCCGTGGCGCGAGGACACCACGGAATTCAGCTCGCCGAGCTGGCGGGCCCGGGCGAAGTCGCCGGCCTCGGCAGGGGTGTGCAGCATGGAGGTCATCCAGTAGGAGAACTGCTGGGCCTTCCAGACCCGGTCCAGGGCGCGGTCGCTGTACAGGTCCAGCAGCTTGGTGGATCCGGTCTTGTAGTAGCTGTCCAGGCCCTCGAAGAGCACCCGCACGTCCTGGATGGCCAGGTTCAGGCCCTTGGCGCCGGTCGGCGGGACGGTGTGGGCGGCGTCGCCGGCCAGGAAGAGCTTGCCATGCCGCATCGGGGCGTGCACGAAGCTGCGGAATTTCAGCACGGTCTTGTCCAGGACCGGGCCCTCCTTGAGCTCGAAGCCGTTGCCGTTCACCCGGCTGCGGAACGCGTCCCAGATGCGCTCATCATCCCAGTTTCCGACGTCCTCGCCCGGGTCGCACTGGAAGTACATCCGCTGGACCGTCGGGGTGCGCTGGCTGATCAACGCGAAGCCGTTGTCCGAGTTGGCGTAGATCAGCTCGTCGGAGCTGCGCGGCGCCTCGGCCAGGATGCCGAACCAGGCGAAGGGGTACTCGTGGAAGTACCACTTGCGGGCCGCTTCCGGGATCTGGACGCGGCAGTGGCTGCGGGAGCCGTCCGCGCCGGTGATGAAGTCGGCCCGGAGCTCGAAGTCCGTGCCGTCCGCATCCGTAAACCAGACCCGGGGCGAACTCACAATGTCGTGGATGCTGGTGTCAGTCACGCCGTACCGGACGTCGCCGCCGTCGGCCTCACGGCGGGCGGCGAGGTCCTTGAAGACATCCGTCTGCGGGTACAGCCAGACCGACTCGCCCACCAGGTCCTGGAAGTCGATGCGGTGGCTCTCGCCGTTGAACCGCAGTTCGATCCCGTCGTGGCGGTCGCCATCGCGAAGCACGCGGTCGGAGACGTCGCTGTCCACGAGCAGGTTGACCGTGCCGTGCTCGAGGATGCCTGCCCGGACCGTTTCCGCGATCTCCTGGCGGCTCCGCACTTCAACAACTGTTGATTCGATCCCCTCCTTCGCCAGCAGGTGGGAGAGCATCAGCCCGGCAGGGCCGCCTCCCACGATGGCCACCTGGGTGGTGATGACGTGTCGGGCGGCCATGGTGTCCTCGCTTCGTTGCGGGATCCGGGCGGAGTCCTGGGGCGCCGGGTCCGGACCGGATCGGTGTACTGGCTATCAGTGTGCCCCCAGCGAGGTGACGCGCGTTACACATCTTCCATTGAACGGAAGCTTGCTGCCGTGCGGGAGTTGCCCAGGCGGCGGCCGATGCCGCGTGCGGCGGTCTGCAGGGCCGGCACCAGGGCCTGCAGCCGCATCTCCCGCAGCGGAACCACCACGCCCAGCGCCGCGACGGTCCGTGCCCGGGCATCCCGGACCGGGACCGCGATTCCCCAGGTGTCCGGGTCCACGACGCCGGCCAGTTCGGCGTAGCCCTGACCTGCCGCCCCGGCCAGCATCGAGCGCAGCTCTGCGGCGCTGACCCGGCCCGCCGGATCCGTGAACTGGCGAAGGTAGGCCGCCTGCACTGCCTGCGGCTGGTGGGCCATCAGCACCAGCCCCGCCGACGACAGGTGCACCGGCATCCGCCCGGCAACCTTTGCCCGGTTGGCCACGGAACCGCGACGGGACAGCCGCTCCACGAACAATGCCTCCCAGCCCTCCAGCACGGCCAGGTTCACGTTCTGGTTGAGCACCTGCTGGATATCCTCCATGAAGGGCATGGCCGCCTGCCGCAGGGCCAGCGTGGGGGAGTTCCGGTTGACCAGTTCCCACAGCCGCAGCCCGAGGCGGACCGACCCGCCGTCGCCGATTTCCACGAGTCCGTGCCCGGCCAGTTGCCGGACCAGGCGGTGCGCAGTCGTCAGCGGAAGCCCGGCTCGCTCGGCCAGC
>DASSXE010000161.1:0-2381 GCA_035704125.1 Arthrobacter sp. | reverse complement strand
CGAGGATGCATTGATCGCGACGACGTCGTAGAGCTCGTCCGGGTTGATGGAGAGCACGGTGACGACGATCTGGACCTCGTTGCGGAGGCCCTTCACGAACGCGGGGCGCAGCGGGCGGTCCATCAGGCGGCAGGCCAGGATGGCCTCCGTCGAGGGACGGCCTTCGCGGCGGAAGAACGAACCCGGGATGCGGCCCGCGGCGTACATGCGCTCTTCGACGTCGACGGTCAGCGGGAAGAAGTCGAAGCCTTCACGCGGGTGCTTGCCGGCCGTGGTGGCGGACAGCAGAGCGGTTTCTTCGTCGATGTAAACCATCGCGGCGCCGGCTGCCTGCTTGGCAAGACGGCCGGTTTCGAAGCGGATGACCCGCTTGCCGAAGCGGCCATTGTCAATGACGGCTTCTGAGAACTGGATTTCGGGACCCTCCATAGAGAGTCACCTCCGTTTCTTTGCTTGACGGAGTCCAGCCGCATCAACCCAGGCCAGCATCTGTCGACTGGCCTGCACTGCACCCGGTCATCGATCGAGACCCACGGGCTCAGGCATCAGTTCGTCGAAGCCGTTCCCGGAGGTCACTACCGAGGACCGCGAATGCGTGATGCGGTTGATCCTCCTGTTGAGTTTTTTGAAGAAGGCGGCCCCTTCCCGTTGGAAAGGGCCGCCCCTAAAGCTGACTAGCGGCGCAGGCCGAGGCGCTCGATGAGCGCACGGTAGCGGTTGATGTCAGTGTTCTTGAGGTAGGTGAGCATGCGCTTGCGGCGACCAACCATGGCCAGCAGACCGCGCTGGGTGTGGTAGTCGTGCTTGTGCACCTTCATGTGCTCAGTCAGATCCTTGATCCGCTGGGTCAGGACAGCAACCTGGACCTCCGGCGAACCGGTGTCGCCCTCGGACGTTGCGAAATCCTTCATGATGGACTGCTTTACAGCGGCTTCAAGTGCCACAATAACTCCTTGAGATGTGCCGTGAGGCCCGAATCAGTAATTCACTGCCGGGGACGCCGCACGGATTTCCTGCCGCCAGGGCAGGCTTCCACCGCACAACAGGACCCAGCAACCACGGACTGCAGCCGGATCCAACGTTCAGTTTACTGGCACGCTGCTGAAGTTGTCTAAACAGCGCGCGCCGCCGCGGCGGCGAGCAGGTCACGGACCGCCGCCACGCCACGGTACAGCTCGGCGAACGAGGTGCTCAGCGGTGAGAGCCCGATCCGGATGCCCTGCGGCGCCCGGAAGTCCGGGATCACGTCCTGTTCCCAGAGCGCGGCCGTCATTTCCCGGAAGGCGGGGTGGTCCACGGTGATGTGGCTGCCGCGCAGCGACGGGTCACGCGGGGTTCCGAGCCGCACGCCGGCGGGTTCCAACCAGGTGTCGAAGAGTTCGACGGCGAACGCGGTCAGGAGTTCAGATTTCCGCCGGATGGCGGCCATGCCTGCTTCTTCGATGAGGTCCAGGGTGCCCCGCATGGCGAGCATGCCGAAAACGGCGGGGGTGCCGCTGAGGAAGCCACGGATGCCGGCGGCGGGCTCATAGCCGGGCCCCATCTCGAAGGCGTCCTTGCGGCCCATCCAGCCCCAGATGGGCTGCTGCAGGCCGGGCAGGTGACGGGCATTGACGTAGGCGAACGCCGGCGACCCCGGTCCCCCGTTGAGGTATTTGTAGGTGCAGCCGGCGGCGAAGTCCACGTCCGCGGCGTCGAGGCCGATCTCCACCGACCCGGCGGAGTGGCAGAGGTCCCAGATCACCAGGGCGCCGGCGTCGTGCACCGCGGCGGTGATCCCGGGCAGGTCGGCGAGGAAGCCGGAGCGGTAGGCGATCTGGCTCAGGACGACGACGGCGGTCGCCGGGCCGGTGGCGGCGCGGACCTGGTCGACGGTGACCCCCGAGGCGGGGTCCGCGTCAATCCAGCGGAGCGTGAGCCCCTCCTCGCGGGCGATGCCCTCCACCAGGTAGCGGTCGGTCGGGAAGTTGTCGGTGTCCAGGACGATTTCGGTGCGTTCCGGGTCGGTGACGGCCGCCAGCGCCGCGCGGATCAGCTTGTAAAGGACCACGGTGGTGGAGTCCGCGATGATGGTCTGCCCCGGTGCGGCGCCGAGCACTGCCCGGCCCAGCTGGTCGCCGATGGCTTGCGGCAGTTCCAGCCATTCTTCGTCCCAGCCGCGGATCAGCCGGCCGCCCCAGCTGTCCTGGATGAAGCTGCTGATGTCAGTCACCGTGCGCTTCAGGGGCCGGCCCAGGGAGTTGCCGTCCAGGTAGGACAGGTCCGTTTCGGTGCCGACGAACTGGTCCCGGTAGGCGGCCAGCGGGTCGGCGGCGTCGAGTTCCCGGGCGCGCCGCCACAGCGCGTCGGTGGCCGCGGCCGGCGTGGTTTGCTGTTCGACG
>DASSXE010000102.1:0-3114 GCA_035704125.1 Arthrobacter sp. | reverse complement strand
CAGCTACCAGGACACCACGGGCCACGGCCTGAGCAACCAGGGCTGGAAGGACTCCCGGGATGCGATGCAGTTCCGCGACGGCCGGCAGGCGGTGGGGCCGATCGCGCTGTCCGAGGTCCAGGGCTACGCCTACCAGGCGGCGATCGAAACCGCGGAGCTGTTCGATGCCTACGGCGAGCCCGGCGGGGCGGAGCTGCGCGACTTCGCGGCGACGCTCAAGCGCAGCTTCCGGGAACGCTTCTGGGTTGAGGACGGCGGCGGCCGGTTCCCCGCCATGGCCCTGGACGGCAACGGCGAACCGCTGGATGTCCCGGGTTCGAACATGGGCCACCTGCTCGGCACGGGGATCCTCGACGCCGCGGAGGCGCGGCTGGTGGCGCACCGGCTGCTGAGCCCGGAGCTGTTCTCCGGGTACGGCCTGCACACCCTGTCCCGGCGCGCCTCCGGGTTCTGGCCGTTCAGCTACCACTGTGGCTCCGTCTGGAGCCACGACACCGCCATCGCGGTGCGCGGCCTGCTCAGTGAGGGTTTCACTGCCGAGGCACGGGTCCTGGCCGAGGGCCTGCTGGCCGCCTCCGCTGCCTTCGGCTACCGGTTGCCGGAGCTTTTCGCCGGGGTGACGGCGGCCGACTCGGCACGGGCCGTGCCGTATCCGGCGTCCTGCCACCCGCAGGCCTGGTCCTCAGCCTCGGCGGTGGTCCTCGCCCAGGCGCTCGGGGTGGCCTTCTAGGTGTGCCGGGCCGGCCTGGGACGCCCGCCGGGCACTGCGGAGGCCGTCCACCAGCATCACGATCCCGGCGACGGCGACGGCCAGGCCCATCGAGGCCACCACGTCCGTCAGCCAGTGGTAGCCCAGGTATAGCCGGCTGAACCCGACCACCAGCATCCCCGCCACGGCGGCGGCGAGCGCCAGCCCCGCCGTCGCCCGCCGGACCGGGCGGGCCGCGGCGCTACCCAGCAGCAGATAGCCGAGCACCAGCAGGAACACGCCCGCGCCGAAGGTGTGGCCGGAGGGAAAGGACAGGGCGTCGTCCGGGCCCATCAGGAAGTCCGACGCCGAGGGCCTGGCCCGGGAGACCTGGTGCTTGACCAGGGTGGACACGCCGAAGGTGGCCAGCATGGCACCGAGGAACAGGGCAGGACGCCAGATTTCCCGTTTCCAGGCCGCCCAGCCGAGCGCCAGCAGCCCGCCGATCACCGTCAGCCAGGTCGGCGAGCTGACGGTGCTGACCGCCGCCAGGACAGCGGTGGCGAACGGGGACCGGCCCTCAACCAGGACGTCATGGACGCCTCCGTCGAGCACGGCGAGCCCGGAGTTGGTCTGGACGGCGGCGAGCATCAGCCAGAACACGGCCTCCCCCGCCACCAGCAGGCCCGCGGCGGCGAAGAACACCGTCCGTTGCGAGGGCGGGGTCCGGAGGGAGCCGCGCGGGTGCTCGCGTTGGGAAGTAGGCATTGGACTACAATGCCACATCCGGCTGGCCGGATCCCGGGCGGTTACCGGGAGTCCTCCGGCGCAGCGGGCTTGCGGTTCTGCGGGTACGGCGCCTCAAACCGGGCCAGCATCTGCACGAATCCGGCGATCTTCCGCTCCCGGGTGGAGGCCTGCTTGACCGCGTTGGTCCGGTAGATCAGCGCGTACCGGTTGACCGAGGTCAGGACCTCGAACATCGCCTGCGCCCGCGGCTCCGCGGCGATGGCCGCGGCCAGGTCCGCCGGCACCTCCGCAGTTGCCTGCCCGGCGTAGGCCGCCTCCCAGCGGCCGTCCGTCTTGGCGCTGTCGACGGCGGCGCGGCCCGCAGCCGTCATCCGGCCGTCCGCCTCGAGCCGTCCGATGCGCTCCACGTTCCGCGCGGACCAGACGCTTTTCGGACCCCGGCGGGTCATCCGCTGGAACGAGGTTTCGGCGTCCCGGCGCCGGCCCTGGCCGTCGATCCAGCCAAAACACAATGCCTCCTGCAGGGCGGCCTCGTAGTCCAGCTCGGTGACCGAGCCGCCCTTCTTGTGCAGCACCAGCCACACCCCGGGGCTCTCCGCGTGATGTGCCTCCAGCCACGCCCGCCACTGGGCGGCGTCTTTCACCAGCAGTTCCATCAGCTCAACAGCCATGGCACTATTGTGCTCCCGGCCCCGACCCACGAGGGAGATCCCCATGCTGCGCGTCCGTCCCATCCATTTCACTTCCCGCCTCGACCAGTGGGAGCGGCTGCTGACCGACCTGGGTCTGGTCAAGACGGTCGACGACGCCACCTGGCGGGAGTTCGACGCCGGGGCGGGCCGGCTGGCCCTGCACTTCGCCGAGGCGGGGGCTGCGGACGACGGCGTCACGAGCTTCGGCGTCGAGGTCGGTGACCTGGCGGAGTTCGCCCGGCGCACGGCCGAGTCCGGCGGCACCGGCCCGGGTTCCGCGTCCGGCACCCGGGCCGAGGTCATCGACGCGGACCACGGCTCCACCTGCCGGGTCACCGGCGCCGACGGGTTCAGCTTCCTGGCCGACCCCGCCGCGCGTGCGGCCGACGGCGGCTGGGGCGGCGCGCCCGACGCGGACCCGGCGCTCGCCGTCGTCGGCGTCTGGTTCGCGGCCGACCCGGCGCTGGCTGCCCGGACCCTGCGGGATATCGGCGCCCGTCCCCGCCCGGTTCCGGGAGCGGCCGGCGCGGACCCCGGCGAGGCCGAGTCGTTCGCGGCCAAGAACGGCGGGATCCTGATGATCGGCGCCGCGGCCGGAGCGGCGGCCGAAAGCGCGGGAAAGGGCAGCGCAGGACTCGGCTTCGAATACACCGGAGACCTTGAAGCGCTGCACCGGCGGCTGGCCGACGCGGGGCACGAGGTGGCCCTGGTGACGGACTCCGCGGTGCCGCTGCTGCACGTCGGGAACCCGGATGCCGGCGGCCGCGCCGCCCACCCGCACGCTCTGTGGATCTCGGCCGCCCCGGCGGCGGGCTGAGGCCCTCAACCACGTCCGGGCATCCGGGATGGGGTAGAACTTAACCATGAACGTTCGCACTCCCGACCCGAATCCCGGCTGGCTCTCCGACGACGATCTCTTCGAGGCCAGGGGCCGGCTCCCGATGGTCTACGTCGAGGCCGTACCGGTCCGGCTGGACCCGCTCG
>DASSXE010000046.1:0-8372 GCA_035704125.1 Arthrobacter sp. | reverse complement strand
CCCGCTAAAGCCCGGCGCATGGTCCTGATCGCCCGTGACAGTCCGGCACGTCCCGACGTCCGGCGCCTCCTGGCGGAGCACCTGGCCGACATGTTCGCGACGTCCCCGGCCGGGAGCGTGCATGCCCTCGACCACGCGGCGCTGGCCGGCCCGGACATCACCTTCTGGACGGCGCGCGACGGCGCCGTGCCGGGAGGCGGCGTGCTGCTGGGCTGCGCGGCCCTGAAGGATCTCGGAGCGGACGAAGGCGAGATCAAGTCGATGCGGACGGCGCAGCCCGCCCGCGGGCGTGGCGTCGCCGCCCTGCTCCTGGGCCGGATCCTGGACGAGGCCGGGCTGCGCGGCTACCACCGATTGCTCCTCGAGACCGGGTCGCAGGAGTTCTTCGCCCCGGCACGGAGGCTCTACGGGCGGCACGGATTCGTCCCGTGCCCGCCGTTTGCCGGTTACCAGCCGGATCCCAACAGCGTGTTCATGGCCCGCAGCCTGACGGACAGCCTTCCCGGCTGACGGGCAGGGCCGCAGAGCAAGTGGACGGTGGGCCCCGGTCCGCTCACCCGGCGTCGCTTTCGCGCAGCAGCCGGGCGAAGTCTGCCGGCCTGCTGGCCGGCCACCAGTGCCCGCTGTCCACGCGCACCACGGAGAGCTGCTCCACCCAGTCCGCCAGGCCCTCCACCAGGTGCGGAGACAGGAAGGGGTCCTTAAGCGGGACCACCACCTGCACCGGGATCAGCACCCGTCGGCCCCCGGCCGCCGCAGGTGAAGGACCGCTGCGGGGCCCAAAGAGGTTGCTCCGGTACAGGGCCAGACCGCGGACGGGGTTGTCGCCAATGTCGCGCCGGGCCGCCTGTTCGAAGCGGCGGGTCAGGAACAGCCGCCAGGCTGCCTCCGGGAGCACGGGAAGCTGGAAGGCGGCGACGTACCAGCTGCGCAGCGCCTGCCCGGCGAGCTGGCCCCAGGTCCGGGGGTTCCGGAGCCGGGACCTCATCCAGCGGGAGAAGTGCCCCAGGTCCGGGCCGGAGACGGACGTGTACCGGCGGATCAGGCCGGATGCCCGCGGGTCCTTGACCACGGCCCAGCCCTGGATCGAACCCCAGTCGTGGCCCACCAGGTGGACGCCGTCCACGCCGACGGCGGCCAGGACCGCGAAGGCGTCATCAACCAGGGACGCCAGGGCGTAGCCGCCGCCGGCGTCGACGGCGGATTCACCGGCGTTCCGGGTGTCGTAGGCAATGACATGGTGGGTGGGCGCGAGCTCGCGGATGGCGGACAGGAACACCCGGTGGTCATCGGGATAGCCATGGATCAGCAGCAGGCTCGGTACGCCCGGCCCGGGCGGCCGCCCGTACTCGAACACGGCGAGCCGTGCGGTGCCCGACCGGACATCACGCCGTCGTTCCATCAAGGTGTCCATGCTCAGCGCTCCTTCGTAATCAGCAGTTCGCGGGCACCGGCGGCCGCGGCGCCCATCGACTCCACCACCGCCTTCGTTCGCTGCCGGGTGGCCGCGTCAGCGGCGGCGCCGGCGCACGGCCCCTGCGGCGCGTCCGCGGCCACCGAACACCAGCGGTACGGGCCGCGGACGATGACCGACGGCGCCCAGGCCAGATCGGAGGCGGTCCAGGCGCCGGCGGCGTCCTGGCTGAACTGGGCGCGCACCAGCAGGCCTTCGTTATTGACGACGTACGACGGCGAGAGTTCGGTGATGCCGTTGCCAAGACCGTAGACGATCCAGGTGCCCTTGTACTGTTCGATCGGCAGGACCGAGTGGGTGTGGTGGCCGTAGATCATGGTGAACTGTCCGCTGTCCACCAGGGCGTGGGCGGCGTTGCGTTGTTCGGCGTTGGGCACGCTGGAGTATTCATCGCCCGCGTGCATGACACCCAGCACGATATCGGCCCCCAGGGACCGCGCCTTCCGGGCCTTGGCGATCATCGCCGCGGGGTCGAGCATGTCCACCTGCCAGGCGTATTCCGGCGTCTGACCGTTCAGCCCGTAGGCACCCTCGATGACCGCGATCCTGGCGGCGGCGGTCTGCAGGATCAACACGCCCCGGGAGTCGGCTTCGCTGCGGTAGGAACCGGTGTGCTGCAGCCCGGCCGCGTCCAGGGCGTCGAGGGTCCGGACCAGCCCCGCGGTGCCGCGGTCGATCGTGTGGTTGCTGGCGGTGGTGCACGCCTGGTAGCCGACCTGCTGCGCGGCGGCAACGATCTGCGGCGGCACGTTGAACGACGGATAGGCGGAGAACGGCCCGGTGGGTCCGGCGACGGGCGTTTCCTGGTGGCAGATCGCGAGGTCGCTCTTCTCGATGTACTTCCGCTGGCCCTCCAGCAGCGGCCCGAAGTCCAGGCCCTTGGCGCCGACGGCGAGGGCGTCCGCCCGCGCCTGCTCCCAGAGCTGGGCGTGGACCAGCATGTCGCCGGTTACCAGCACGGTGGCGCACCGGACGGCAGCGCATGCGGGCCCCTTCCCCGGCGTCGGCGTTGGGGTGGGGGTGGGCGGTGTCACCGGGGTGCTCGACGGCGGCGCCGTTGCCGCCGGGCCCTGGGCGGTGGTTGCCCCGGCCGCCGCGCCGGGGGTGCCCCCGTCCGGGCGCGCAACCAGGCCGCATGAGGTGAGCGCGGCGCAAAGGATCACTGCGAGGAAGCAGGCCGGCAGCAGCGCCGGCCGCGAGGGGAAGGTAGTCCGCATGCCGTCATCGTACGATGCCTGCCGGGCCAACACGCCTCACTGTCCATTGAGAACCGACCGCAAACATGAAAGTGTCGTTTCATGACTAACCCTCTCCTGAGCCCCAGCCCCCTGCCGTATGGCCTGCCGCCGTTCGCGGACATCCGCGTCGAGCACTACGCGGACGCCGTCGAGGCCGGCCTTTCCGAGCATCTCGCGGAAATCCAGGCCATCGTGGACACCCCGGAGCCGGCGTCCTTCGAGAACACGGCCCTGGCGATGGAACGGTCCGGCCAACTGCTGCAGCGGGCCGCGGCCTCCTTCTTCACCCTGGTCTCGGCCGACGCCACGGAGGAAATCCGGGAGCTGGAGACCCGCCTCTCCCCCGCGTTTTCGGCCCACGAGGACGCGGTCTACCTGAACCGCGGCCTCTTTGAACGCTTCGCCGCGATCGAGACCGGCCAGCTCGAGGACGAGTCCCGCAGGCTCGTCGAGGAGTACCTCAAGGCCTTCCGGCAGTCCGGCATCCAGCTCGACGAGTCGGGCCAGGAGCGGCTCAAGGCCATCAACGCCGAGCTCTCCACCCTGGGCACCGAGTTCGGCCAGCGCGTCAAGGAGGGCATGAAGTCCGCGTCGCTGCTGCTGGACGACGCCGCCAGCCTCGCCGGGCTGCCCGCTGACGACGTCGCCAGCGCCGCCGAGGCCGCACATACCGCCGGGCACGACGGCAAGTTCCTGCTTACCCTGATCCAGCCCAGCAACCAGCCCGCCATGGCGGCGCTGGAAAACCGCGAGGTACGGCGCCGGCTCTACGAAGCGTCGATCGGCCGTGGCACCGGCGGCGGCAGCCTCGACGTGCAGGATCTGGTGAAGGACATGGTCCGGCTCCGCGCCGAGAAGGCCAAGCTGCTGGGCTTCGCCAACTTCGCCGAGCTCAGTGTGGACCAGCAGACGGCCCCCGACTTCGAAGCAGTGCAGGCGATGCTCAACCGGATTGCCCCCGCCGCGGTCCGCAACGCCGACGCCGAAGCGGAGGCTCTGGCCGAGGTCGCCGGCCACCCGCTGGAGGCCTGGGACTGGGCCTATTACTCGGCCCGGGTGAAGCGGGAGCGTTATTCCGTGGATGAGCAGGCGCTGCGGCCGTACTTTGAGCTGGACCGGGTCCTGCAGGACGGCGTCTTCTTCGCCGCCAACGCCCTGTACGGCGTCACCTTCGCCGAGCGCACGGACCTGGCCGGCTACCACCCGGACGTCCGGGTCTGGGAGGTCAGGAATGCCGACGGTTCGGAGCTGGGCCTCTTCCTGGGCGACTACTACACCCGGGATTCCAAGCGCGGCGGGGCGTGGATGAACTCCCTGATGGAACAGTCGGAACTGCTGGGCACCCGGCCCGTGGTCATCAACAACCTCAACATTTCCAAGCCGCCGGCCGGTGAACCCACGCTGCTGACCCTCGACGAGCTGCGGACCACCTTCCACGAATTCGGCCACGCCCTGCACGGGCTCTTCTCGTCCGTGAAATACCCGCGCTTCTCCGGCACCTCGGTGCCGCGCGACTTCGTCGAATACCCGTCCCAGGTCAACGAGATGTGGATCATGTGGCCGGAGGTGCTGGCCAACTACGCCAAGCACAGCGCCACCGGGGAGCCGCTGCCGCAGGAGACGGTCGATAAGCTCAACGATGCGGCACTCTGGGGCGAGGGCTTCGGCACCACCGAGTATCTGGGCGCGGCCCTGCTGGACCTGGCCTGGCACGTGCTGGAAGAGTCCCAGGTTCCCGAGGATGTGCTGGAATTCGAGGCCAAGGCCCTTGCCGCGGCCGGGGTGGCCCACAGCCTGATCCCGCCGCGCTACCGGACCGGCTATTTCCAGCACATCTTCGCCGGCGGCTGGTACGCCGCCGGCTACTACTCCTACATCTGGAGCGAGGTGCTCGACGCCGAGACCGTGGAGTGGTTCAAGGAAAACGGCGGCCTGACCAGGACCAACGGCGACTTCTTCCGGGCCGAACTGCTCTCCCGGGGCAACAGCCGAGACCCGCTGGAATCCTTCCGGGCCTTCCGCGGCCGCGACGCCCGGCTGGAACCGCTGCTCAAGCGCCGCGGCCTCGAGTAACCGCACCACAACGCAAACGACGGCGGCCTGTCACCCAGAGGAGTGACAGGCCGCCGTCGTCGTATTTCAATCAGGCGCCCCAAAGGCGCCGACAAATGCGCGAGTTACCAGCCGCGCTCGGCGAGGCGGTGCGGCTGCGGGATCTCGTCAACGTTGATGCCGACCATGGCCTCGCCCAGGCCGCGGGAGGCCTTGGCGATGACGTCCGGGTCGTCGAAGAAGGTGGTGGCCTTCACGACGGCGGCGGCACGCTGGGCCGGGTTGCCGGACTTGAAGATGCCGGAGCCGACGAAGACGCCGTCGGCACCGAGCTGCATCATCATGGCGGCGTCGGCCGGGGTGGCAATGCCGCCGGCGGTGAACAGCACCACCGGGAGCTTGCCGGTGGCGGCAACTTCCTTGACCAGGTCGTACGGGGCCTGCAGTTCCTTGGCGGCGACGTACAGCTCGTCCTCGGGCAGGGCGGCCAGCTTCAGGATTTCCGCGCGGATCTGGCGCATGTGGGTGGTGGCGTTGGAGACGTCTCCGGTGCCGGCCTCACCCTTGGAGCGGATCATGGCCGCGCCTTCGTTGATGCGGCGGAGTGCTTCGCCGAGGTTGGTGGCGCCGCAGACGAAGGGAACGGTGAAGTTCCACTTGTCGATGTGGTTGGTGTAGTCGGCCGGGGTCAGCACCTCGGACTCGTCGATGTAGTCGACGCCGAGGGACTGCAGGACCTGGGCCTCGACGAAGTGGCCGATGCGGGCCTTCGCCATGACCGGAACGGAGACGGCGTCGATGATCTTGTCGATCATGTCCGGGTCCGACATGCGGGACACGCCGCCCTGGGCGCGGATGTCGGCGGGAACGCGTTCCAGCGCCATCACGGCCACGGCGCCGGCGTCCTCGGCAATGCGGGCCTGCTCGACGTTGACGACGTCCATGATGACGCCGCCCTTGAGCATCTCCGCCATGCCGCGCTTGACGCGGCTGCTGCCCGTGACGTTCTTGGCGGACGCGCCGGCTTCGCTGCTTACATCAGGTGTAGACACAAAAACCCCTATGGGTAGATAGATGACCTCGCCGGGGCGCGGACGGCACAGGGGTGCCGTGTCCGTTCACTCCGGATGACCGGGAACCATTGGCCGGTAAGGGTAATACTAGTCCCCTGTCCCGGGCGGGTTGAACTCCGGTTACGGCCCCGTGGAGGCTCCGGCGGGTCCGGCGGCGAAGGCTCAGGCGGCCTTTTCGCTGGCCGCGCCGCGGGCTTCGTCCAGCGACTGCCGGTGCACGGCGCCGACCCGCTGGATGACGGTCACGAAGCTGGCCAGCGCCAGCAGGCACAGAGTCGCGAACAGCACTACGGCCGGCAGGCCGATGCCGGTGAAGCCGGTGACCACCAGCACCGAGACCAGCCGTTCGGCGCGCTCGGCGATCCCGACGTTGGCGTGGAAGCCCAGCGCCTCGGCCTTGGCCCGTGCGTAGGACACGACCATACCCAGCACCAGGCAGACCAGGGCGGCCACCGCGATGGGGGTGTTGGCCCCGCCGGTGAAGAACCAGATGGCGACGCCGGCGAACAGGGCACCGTCGGCCACCCGGTCGAGGGTGGAGTCGAGGAAGTTGCCCCAGCGGCCGCCGCGTTCCTGCATCCGGGCCATGATCCCGTCGAGGACGTCGGAGAAGATGAACGCCGTGATGAAGAGGGTCCCCCACCACAGCTGGCCGAGCGGGTAGAAGACCAGGGCGCCGACGACGACGCCGGCGGTGCCGACGATCGTGACGGCGTCCGGGGAGACCCCCAACCGGAGCAGCCAGCGGGCGAGCGGGGTGAACAGGGCGGTGAAGAAACCGCGGGCGTGCTTATTGAGCATCCGGTGTCCCGGCAGGGTTCTGGGCGGTGGAGCGTTGGGCCTCCACGGACGCGGGCCAGGCCTCGGAGACCTGCTGGCGGACTTCTCCGAGGGTCTGGGTCATCGCCTTGGTCTGGGCAATGATCGGAAAGAAGTTGCCGTCGCCGCCCCAGCGCGGCACCACGTGCTGGTGCAGGTGCCCTGCGACGCCGGCGCCGCCGGTGACGCCCTGGTTCATGCCCAGGTTGAAGCCGGTGGGGTTGGCCACCTTGCGCAGTACCCGCATGGCGGTCTGCGTCAGCTCCGCGAATTCGGCCGTCTCCTCGACGGTCAGGTCCGTGTAGTCCGGGATGTGCCGGTACGGGCAGACGAGCAGGTGGCCGGGGTTGTACGGGTACAGGTTCAGCACCACGTAGCTGGTCCGCCCGCGGTAGACGATCAGGGAATCGTCGTCCTCGCGCTCGGGTGCCACACAGAACGGGCAGTCCTCCGCGTTCTTGAACTGGTGCTGGCCGCCCTTGATGTACGCCATGCGGTGCGGAGTCCACAGGCGCTGAAAGGCGTCCGGCACGCCGGCCAGGCCAAAGTCGTCGGTCACGCCGTCGTCGCCCGGAGAGCCCGGGTCAGCGCCTGTGGATTCCTGCACTCGCTGCTCCCCCGCTAGCTGGTCCGGTCGCGGACGGCGTCCACGATCCGCTGGACAGCCTCGGCCACGGGCACACCGTTGTCCTGGCTGCCGTCACGGAAGCGGAAGGACACAGCCCCGGCCTCGGCGTCGTCGCCGCCGGCGATCAGCACGAACGGGATCTTGTCCTTGCTGGCGGTCCGGATCTTCTTGGGGAACCGGTCCGAGGAGATGTCCACCTCGGCACGGATACCGGCGGCCTTGAGCTGGTCCACGACGTCGAACATGTAGTCGTTGAAGGCCTCCGCCACCGGGATGCCGACCACCTGGACCGGAGCCAGCCAGGCCGGGAAGGCTCCGGCGTAGTGCTCGGTCAGGACGCCCATGAAGCGTTCGATCGAGCCGAAGAGCGCGCGGTGGATCATGACCGGCCGCTGGCGGGTGCCGTCGGCGGCCTGGAATTCCAGTTCGAAGCGTTCCGGCAGGTTGAAGTCCAGCTGGATGGTGGACATCTGCCAGGTCCGGCCGATGGCGTCCCGCGCCTGGACGGAGATCTTCGGACCGTAGAACGCGGCTCCGCCCGGATCCGGCACCAGCTCCAGGCCCGATTCCTGCGCGACTTCCTCGAGGGTGCGGGTGGCTTCCTCCCAGACCTCGTCGGCGCCGACGAACTTCTCCGGGTCCTTGGTGGAGAGTTCGAGGTAGAAGTCCTGCAGGCCGTAGTCCTTGAGCAGGCCCAGGACGAAGTTGAGGGTCTTGGTCAGCTCGTCCTTCATCTGCTCGCGGGTGCAGTAGATGTGGGCGTCATCCTGGGTCATGCCCCGGACGCGGGTCAGTCCGTGCACCACGCCGGACTTCTCGTAGCGGTAGACCGAGCCGAATTCGAACAGGCGGAGCGGCAGTTCCCGGTAGGACCGTCCGCGGGAGCGGAAGATCAGGTTGTGCATGGGGCAGTTCATCGGCTTCAGGTAGTAGTCCTGGCCGGGCTTGCGCACGGTGCCGTCCTCGTTCAGTTCGGCGTCGATGTGCATCGGCGGGAACATGCCCTCGCGGTACCAGTCGAGGTGGCCGGAGACCTCGTAGAGGTGGCCCTTGGTGATGTGCGGGGTGTAGACGAACTCGTAGCCGGC
>DASSXE010000034.1:0-7510 GCA_035704125.1 Arthrobacter sp. | reverse complement strand
AACGGCATCCTGCTGGCCAACCGCGTCGCACGCCACCTGGCGGACATCGAAGCCATCCATACCTACGAAGGCACCGAGACCATGCAGGCGCTCATCATCGGGCGCGGCATCACCGGCACCTCAGCCTTCGCCTGACCAACGCTGTCCCCCTGAAAGGACTCCCATGAACCAGAACGCCATCACCCCCGTCATCCTCGGCGGCGCCCGCACCCCCTTCGGCCGGTTCCGCGGCGGCCTGACGCCCCTGTCTTCCAGCGACCTCGGCGCCCACGCCATCCGCGCCGCCCTGGAACGCACCGGCGTTGCCCCCGAACAGGTCGGCGCCGTGATCGTCGGCCAGGTCATCCAGGCCGGAGCCGGCCAGGGACCCGCCCGCCAGGCCAGCCTCGCCGCCGGCATCGGCTGGGACGTCCCGACCGTCACCATCAACAAGCTGTGCCTCTCCGGGCTCACCGCCGTCATCGACGCCGCCCGGATGATCCGCGCCGGCGAGGCCGATTTCATCGTCGCCGCCGGCCAGGAATCCATGACCAACGCCCCGCACCTGGTGCCCGGGCTGCGCGCCGGCGTCGTCATCGGCGACGCCCCCATGCTCGATTCCCTGAACCACGACGGCCTGCAGGACCCGGTCAGCGGCAAGCTGATGGGCGAGGCCACCGACGCGGGCAACGTGGAACGGCAGATCAGCCGCGAGGAGCAGGACGCCGTCGCCGCCCGCTCGCACCAGCGCGCCGAGGCCGCCCGCGCCGCCGGGGTGCTGGCCGAGGAGATCGCGCCGATCCAGGTGCCCCAGCGCAAGGGTCCCGCCCTGACGCTGGAACATGACGAGGGCATCCGCCCCGGCACCACCGCCGAGTCCCTGGCCCGGCTGCGGCCGGCGTTCTCCAAGGACGCCGCCGCCACCATCACCGCCGGGTCCGCCTCACCGCTTTCGGACGGCGCCGCCGCGCTGGTGATTGCCAGCAAGGAAGCGGCCATCGCCGCGGGCCTGGAATGGATCGCCGAGATCGGCTCCCACGGCCAGACCGCCGGCCCCGACGGCTCCCTGCACTCCCAGCCCGCCCGGGCGATTGAACGCGCGCTGTCCCAGGAGGGGCTCGACGCCAAGGACCTGGACCTGGTCGAGATCAATGAAGCCTTCGCCTCGGTGCTCATCCAGTCAGCCAACGACCTCGGCATCGATACCGACGCCATCAACGCCGAGGGCGGCGCGATCGCCCTGGGCCACCCGGTGGGCGCCTCGGGTGCCCGCCTGGTGCTGCACCAGGCGCTGGCCCTGAAGCGCCGCGGCGGCGGCACCGGCGTCGTGGCCCTCTGCGGCGGCGGCGGCCAGGGCGATGCCCTGATCCTCAAAGCTTAATCAACCCTACGAAGAAGCAGGCCATGACCAACACCACCACCGGCGACGGTTTCGCCACCATTTCCGTCGCGGCCATCCTGGCGGAATCCGCAAGGCGCACGCCGGAGCGCATCGCCCTGATCGTCGGAGAGGACGAGACGAGCTACGCCGACCTCTGGCGGCAGACCCGGGAGTATGCCGGGGCCCTGCGCGCCCGCGGCATTGGCCCGGGCGACGCCGTCGCCGTCCTGATCCCGAACGTGCCGGACTTCGCCCGGGTGTATTACGCGGTGCTCTCCCTGGGCGCGATCGTGGTGCCGGTCCATGCCCTGCTCAAGGCCCGCGAAATCGAGTACGTGCTCCAGGACAGCGGCGCCGGCCTGCTGATCTGCGCGGACGCGTTGCTGGGCGAGGGTGCCGCCGGCGCCGCGGCCAGCGGCGTTGACGTCCTGACGGTCATGTCGCCCGACGGCGGCGAGCGGCCCCGGCTCGAGGCAGAGGCCGCCGCGGCCGAGCCGATCCGCAGCTACGAACCGTGCCGGCCCTCGGACACCGCCACGATCCTCTACACCTCCGGCACCACCGGCAAGCCCAAGGGTGCACTCGGGACGCACTTTGCCCTGGTGGAGCAGACGTCCGTGATCCTGACCAGCGTGATGGACTTCAAGCCCGGCGACGTGCTGTTCGGCGGCCTGCCGCTGTTCCACACCTTCGGCCAGACCGTGGTCCTGAACGCCGGTCTCCGCGCCGGCGCCACCGTGGTGCTGATGCCCCGGTTCAGCGGCGAAGGCGCCCTGGCGCTGGTGGCCCGGCACAAGGTCAACGTCTTCGTCGGCGTGCCCACCATGTACGTGGCGCTCCTGGAGGCGGCGAAAACCTCCTCCGTCCGCCCGGCGGACCTGCGCTACGGCATTTCCGGCGGCGCGTCCCTGCCGCTGGCGGTGATGGACAAGTTCCGCGACGTGTTCGGTATCGAGATCCACGAGGGCTACGGCCTGACCGAGACATCCCCGGTGGCGGCGTTCAACCACGTGGGGATGACCCCGCGGCCGGGTACCATCGGCATTCCGATCTGGGGTGTGGACATCGAGATTGCCCGCGCGGAAACGGTGGAGAGCATCGAACTGCTGCCCAACGGCGAGCTCGGCGAGCTGGTGGTCCGCGGCCATCTGCTGATGAAGGGCTACCTGAACCGGCCCGAAGCCACCGCCGAGGCCGTCGTGGACGGCTGGTTCCGCACCGGAGACCTGGGCACCAAGGACGACGACGGCTACCTCACCATCGTGGACCGCAAGAAGGACATGATCATCCGCAACGGCTACAACGTGTACCCGCGCGAGGTCGAGGAGCTGCTCCTAACCCACCCGCAGGTGGTCAGCGCGGCCGTCTACGGCGTGCCGCACGACGTCCACGGCCAGGAGGTCGCGGCCGCGATCGTGCTCGACGCCGGGGCGACGGTCACGGAGGCGGAGCTGATCGGGTTCGCCAGTTCGCAGCTGGCCGCCTACAAGTACCCGCGGATCATCCGGCTGCTGACGGAGCTCCCGCTGGGTCCCAGCGGAAAGATCCTCAAGCGCAACCTGGCCGCAGACGCCGCCAGGTAAAGTTCGACGGCGGCGCCGCTAGCCTGCGGCGCCGCTGCCCTCCCGGGCGCCGGACCCCTGCCCGGGGCCGGACTTCAGCAGCGGGATGAAGGCAACGAGCGCGGCCAGCTGGGTACCGACGGTGAAGATGACCAACCCCGGCATGGAGGCCGTGTAGAGCGCTCCGATGATGGTCGATCCGGCCAGCCAGGCCACGCCGTAGACGGCGGTGAAGATGCCGTACCCGGTGCCGCGCCGGGCGGCGGGAACCAGATCAGCGACGGCAGCGCGGAGGGTCGATTCATGGATACCCAGCGCCGCGCCCCAGACCACCGCGCCGGCCCAGATGAGGGACGGTGTCGAGGAAAAGGACAGGAAGGGGACCGCGGCGGTCAACGGCAGCGCGATGAGCAGTCCGCGCAGCCCGATCCGGTCGTACAGCGCCCCCGAGGCCAGGGCCGCCAGGGCCGCGGCGCCCATCGACACGGCGTACGTCACCGGGATGAGCGCGGGTGCCAACACCTTCTGGACTTCGAGGTGGTAGGAAATCACGCCGAAGGTGGAGAACCCGAACATGGACACAGCGGTGAAGCCGCTGTACCACCAGAACCGGGCCGGCAGCGGAGTGCGGACAGCCCGTGCCCCGGCGCCGGCGGGCGGTGCCTGATAGATGGCGGCCGCCTCGGCGTCGAACTGTTCCGGAGCAGGAACGTAGCGCCGAAGCAGGACGACGGCGATCATCGCCAGGGCGCCGGGGACGGCGAGCACGCCGAAGCCCAGCTGGTAGCCGGAGACTGCGATCATCAGGGCCACCAGCAGCGGACCCGCCAGGGCCCCGGACTGGTCCAGCGCCTCGTGGATCGCGAAGGCGCGTCCGCGGCCCAGTTTCGAGCCCGCGTGCGAGAGCATGGTGTCCCGCGCAGGTGTGCGGACGGCTTTGCCGAAGCGTTCGGTGACCACCAGTGCCGAGGCCTGCCAGAGGGAGCCTGCGAGGGCCAGCAGCGGCACGGCCACCGCGGTCAGGGCATACCCGGCGATGGTGAGCGGCCAGTACTTCCGGGTGCGGTCGGCCAGCGGGCCGGTTGCCAGCCTCAGGACCAGGGCGACGGCCTCGCCGAAGCCGGTGATGAAGCCCACCATGACCGCGCTGGCGCCGAGGGTGGCCAGGTACGGGCCGGTGATGGCCCGGGCGCCTTCGTAGACGACGTCGGCCAGCATGCTGACCACGCCAAAGGACAGCACGAAGCCCATCGGCCCGAGCCGGTTCTTCCCGGCCGCCACTGAAGGCTTCACAGCAGGCCGCCCAATGCCAGGCCGGCGGCAGCGGCGACGACGGCGGCCGCCGCGGTTCCGACGCCGTTGACGAGCGCCAGTCCGGTCCGGCGCGACTGGACCAGCCGCACCGTCTCGAAGCTGGCGGTGCTGAACGTCGTGTAACCGCCAAGGAAACCGGTGCCGGCGATGGCCTGCAGCCCGGCAGGGGCGGCGTGGGCTCCCACGGCCCCGGCGATCAGGCCGAGCAGGAACGAGCCCGTGACATTGATGGCGATGGTGGCCACCGGCAGCGCGGTGCGGAACCTGCTGCGGATCAGCCCGTCCAGCAGGAAGCGCGACGCAGCGCCGAGGCCGCCGGCAAGGCCCAGCAGGGCCACGGTCAGGACGCTCATTTCGGGATTCCCTGCTGCTGGGGCTGGCGAACGTCGGCGGGTCCGGCGGGGTCAGCCGCCCGCCGGGCCGAGGCTACCCGGATTCCGGCGAACGTTGCGAGGAAACCGCCCACCAGCGAGGCCGTCAGGTAACCCAGTGCGTCCAGGGACCGCCCGGCCGCCAGCAGGACGTTGGTTTCCAGGGCCAGGGTGCTGTACGTGGTGAAGGCGCCCATGAACCCGGTGCCCGCGAGCAGGCGGATCACCCGTAACCGGCCGGCGTCGGGACCGCGGCGGGCCAACGACTCCAGGAGCACGCCCAGCAGGAACGCTCCGGCCAGGTTGATGACCAGGGTCGGCAGCGGCCAGCCGGCGGGGGCGGGCAGGGCGATGCTGAGCCCGTAGCGTGCCAGCGTGCCTGCCACTCCGCCGGCAACCACCAGCGCGAGGAAGCCGGGGTGCAGGTGCAGCGGCCGACGGCTGCGCACCGGGCCAAGGGCTCCCCGGTCGGCGTCACCGCCCGCGGTGTCGGAGGGTCCGGCGGCCGCAGTGCTTTCCGGGGTGCGCGGTTCGGTCACAGCTCGTCCCGGCCGTGATGCCTGGGCGCCGGCGCGAGCGGGACCACCAGGACCGGCCGGTGCTGGCGGTGCGTGAGATGGACCGCCACGGATCCGACCAGCAGTTCCTCGAAGCGGGCTCCGATGCCGCGTTCCCGGGTTCCGACGACAATGATCGAGGCGTCGGTGGTTTCGGCGAGCCGGCCCAGGGCCCTGGCGGGGTCACCGGCCAGGGCCACGAAGGACCACTGCACGCCGCTTCCTCCGAGGGCGTCGCGCAGCCGGTCCTTGATGCCCGCTGCGATCCCTTCGACGTCATCGTCGATTCCGTCGGGATCAATCGGCCGTGCGGCACCGCGTCCGCCGGCTTCGTCAGCAAGGTAGGTCGTCACATCCACGTAGGCGCAGACCAGCGGGACGCCCAGGCTGGACGCCAGCTCGGCCGCGCGGTGCACCACGGCCAACGGCTGGCCCGGCACCACACCCATCAGGACGGCTCCGGTGATTTTGCGTGGACTGTACCCGGCGGATCCGCCCGGCTGCCCGAGGGGCGCCGCGTTCGGCGGAGTCCCGGGTTCAGGGTTCTTCGGCGGTTGCGTCATGGCGCTCCTGTCCTGTGGCGTCGCGGCGACGTTGCTGTAAGCATGGGCCACCCACCTTCGTTGGGGCAAAGGCAGGAACCATCAGCCAGGAGGCGGTTCGAAGGCTGCGCCCGGGGCGCGCCGTTCCGGCGGGATCCATCGCCGTGTTCAGAGATTACACGGCATCGCCGCGCGAACGCCATCTGCCAGCGTCCCCGGGACACGGCGCCGGTACCGCCGCAGGGCGCCCCGCTCCTGGGTAACGCTTTCTGTGCGACGCTGGTGGCATGGACCTGGTGGTGAACGGCGCGCTGACGATCCCGGCCTCGGAACTGGGTTGGCGTTTTTCCCGTTCCTCCGGTCCCGGTGGCCAGCATGTCAATACCTCGGACAGCCGGGCGGAACTTTCCTGGGATGTTGCCGGGTCGCCGTCGCTGTCGGAGGAGCAGCGGCTGCTGCTGATCTCCCGCCTGGGGTCCCGGCTAACTGCGGGGATCGTGACGGTGGCGGCGTCGGAGCGCCGTTCGCAGCTGCGGAACCGGGAAGTCGCCGCCGCCCGGCTCGCCCATCTGGTGGCCGAGGCGCTAGCTCCGGCCCCGGCCGCCCGTCGGAAGACCAAACCAACCCGCGGCTCCACCCACCGCCGTCTCGCCGCGAAGCAACAGCGCGCGGCAACGAAGCAACAACGACGGCGGCCCTTTGCCGAGTGAGGCCCGGCAATTTCGGACCACCGAAATTCAGGGTGAACTCCCAGCCTCTGCGGGGCGGCGGACGGCCCCGGTCGTGTAACAGTTTCTGAACTGGACTTCTTGCTCTGCCGCCGAGAGGGGTGAACCTGATGCCACGTCCGATTCCACCAACGTTCCGGCGCCGCACCGTCCCCCTGCTGGCGCTCCGCCGGCATGGCGCCGGCGCCGTCGCACTCCTGGCAGTCCTCCTGATCGCCCTCACCGCCTGCCAGGGCACCCCCGCCCAGCCGCCGCGCACCGGCACGCCGGGGCACATCTTCGTGATCAACCTGGAGAACAAGGGCTTCGACCGGGTCTGGGACAGCGGGTCCCCGGCCCCCTACCTCTCCGGGACCCTCCGCAGCCAGGGGGTGCTGTTGACCAACTACTACGGCATCGCGCACAACTCACTGGCCAACTACCTCGCCCAGATCTCCGGCCAGCCGCCGAACAACAGCACCGAAAAGGACTGCCACACATTCACCCCGTTCAGCGGCACCGGCCTCGATTCGCAGGGACGGCTGATGGGCGACGGGTGCGTGTTTCCCACCGAAATCCCCACGATCGCAGGACAGCTGAAAACCGCGTCCAAGACCTGGCGCGGCTACATGGAGGACATGTCCTCACCGTGCCAGCACCCGGAACCAGGCGCCGCCGACGGGCACGTGGCCGCCTCCCCAGGCGACCAGTACGCCACCCGCCACGATCCGTTCGTCTACTTCAGCTCCGTCACGTCGACTCCCGACTGCAATAAAAACGTGGTCAACTTTTCCGCGCTGAAGCACGACCTGCAGGCGGTGTCAACGACGCCGAACCTGGCCTACATCACCCCTAACCTCTGCCACGACGGCCACGACAGTCCGTGCGTGGACGGCACCGCCGGGGGCCTCGGGACGGCGGATGAGTGGCTGAAGAGCCAGGTTCCGGCGATCCTTGCCTCCCCCGCCTACCAACAGGACGGCATGCTGGTGATCACCTTCGACGAGGCCGACGGCGGCGCTGTCGGCCCCTCCACCGGCGTCACCGGGGGCACCGCCGGCGGCAAAGTCGGTGCCCTGGTACTCTCCCCCTTCGCC
>DASSXE010000030.1:0-3872 GCA_035704125.1 Arthrobacter sp. | reverse complement strand
GAGCCAAAGAAGCCCCGGCTGGCCGAGAGCGGGCTGGGGTGGGCGCTGCTAAGGACGGCGGCCGGTCCCAGCAGCGGCCGCACGAGCTCCGCGTCCTTGCCCCAGAGAATGGCCACCAGCGGGACCGGGCTGCCGTCGTCGCCGGTCCTGCCCGCGACCGCGCGGATCGCGGCGGCCGTGACCTCCTCCCAGCCCTTGTTGCGGTGCGCTCCGGCCGCACCCGCGCGGACGCTGAGCACCGTGTTCAGCAGCAGCACGCCCTGCTCCGTCCACCGGCTCAGATCCCCGTGGACCCGCGGCGGCAGGCCAAGATCGGCATCGAGTTCCTTGTAGATGTTGGCCAGGCTCCGCGGTATCGGCCGCGTGCCGCCGTCGACGGCGAAGGACAGGCCCACGGCGTGCCCCGGCGTCGGATAGGGATCCTGGCCAACGATCAGCACCCGGACGCCGGCCAGCGGCTGACGGAACGCCCGCAACAGCCGGCACGCGGGCGGCAGTACCTGCTGGCCGTCGGCGGCCTCGGCGGCAACGAACTTCAAGACGCTTCGGAGCTGGGGCTCGACCGGGGACAGTGCGGCCGCCCAGTCCGGGGCAACGAGGGTATCCAGCGGCAGCCGTGCGAGTTCGGCAAAACCCGGCCCGCCGTCGGCGTGGTCCAGCTGGAACAGCGCATCTGCCTGGGAAGAATCAACCACACTCCCATTCTCGCAGGAACGGCGGCCCCGCCCGCCGCACCCTGGCCGCCGGACCCTGGCGCCAAATGACAACGCTGTTATTCGGCCGTAGCATGGGGGAGACCAATCAGAGCGAGCCGGGGAGTGAGTCGTGGCCGAAGCAGTGCCGGAGCATCCGACAGCGGATGACGTCGAGGCGTCCTCCGCGTCAGTGGTCCCGCAGCTGGGCAGCCGGGACAAGGAAATGCTGGCCCTCGAGCGGCAGTGGTGGAAGTACGCCGGCGCCAAGGAACAGGCCGTCAGGGAGCTGTTCGATCTGTCCGCCACGCACTACTACCAGATCCTCAACGCCCTGATCGATACCGAGGCCGCGCTGGCCCACGACCCCATGCTGGTCAAGCGATTGCGTAGACTACGTACGTCACGACAACGTGCCCGCACTGCGCGGCGCCTGGGCTCGGACGCCTAACACCGCGGAACGCCCAGGCCGGAGCGCGGGAATCCGCGTGGATTCCTGCCGCGGGCCACCAGAAATCAGCAAGGACGTCGCTTCACCATGACCAAGTACGCACGCGATGAATTTGATCGGGTCCCGGAGACCTCCACACGCCAGGGGGTCCACAGGACCGTCTCTGCGACCCGTTCCCGCGCGCTGGCGCCGATCCTCTCCGTCGGGGCGTTCGCCCTGGCCGTCGGCCTCGTCGCCTTCCTGTTCCTGCCGCGGCTGGGCTTTGGTCCCGGCGCCGGTACGGCCATGGCAGCGGACCAAACCAGCGCCACGGCGGCAGCCTCGCCGTCGCCCGGTACTGCCCAGCCCACCGGTACCCAGTCCACCGGACAGCCCGGCGCATCGCCATCGCCCAGCGGCGATCCGGCCGGCTCCCTGGCCCCCGCGGCATCGGATCCTTCCCCCACGGCGGCCGCCGGTGCCGCCGTCGACAAGTCGCAGCCCGTGACCGTCTACAACGGAACGACGACGGCGGGCCTCGCCGGCCGCGTCGGCACGACGGTCAGTTCCGCCGGCTGGGTCCTTGGCCCGCTGGGCAACTGGACCGGTGCGCGGCAGCAGACGTCGGTGGTGTTCTATAACGGCGCCCGGCAGAAGGCCAACGCGGAGGCGCTGGGAGCCTTGCTGGGAATCAGCACCCTGGTGGATTCCGCCGACTTCAAAATGCCGCTCGTCGTCGTCCTCGGCCCGGGCTTCAAGTAACGGGCCGGAAGCCCAGGCCCGGTCACGCCTGAATAACTATCGGCCCGCACCGGCACCCTGATCCGGGGGCCGTTGAGGGCCGGCGGGTACAGTGGCCGGAGTTCATGACCGTAGACCGCGGCGCACAGCGAGGTGCGCCGTTCGCAAGCTAGCTGAAAGTGTGGAGAAGATGGCACTGGGGACCGTCAAGTGGTTCAACGCGGACAAAGGCTACGGCTTCATCACCGTCGACGGATCCGGAACCGACGTCTTTGTCCACTGGTCGGCGATTGCCGGCGAGGGCTACCGCGCGCTGGACGAGGGACAGCGCGTGGAGCTGGAAGTCGGCGAGGGCGAAAAGGGCCCGCAGGCCGAGAGCGTCAGGCCCGCCTAGTGGGATACGCCGCCGAACCGGCCCGGATTCCGGGCGCCCGCCGCACTGTGCTTCGCGGCCCGGGCGGGCCCCGCGGGCGCCTCGCCGCCGCCTGCCTGGCCGCTGCCGTGGCGGTGACCGGCTGCGCCGGGCCCACCGGCAACGCCCGGGTCGACACCGCGGAGGCCAGCGGGGACGGAACCCTGCGGATTGGCATCCTGCTGGACAACACCGGCGGCCAGAGCTTCCTGAATGCGCCCCAGCTGGCGGCAGTCAAGCTTGCAGTGAAGGAAATCAATGCGGCCGGCGGACACAAGGGCAAGCCGGTGGAGCTGCTCCCCGAATCGGTCAGCACGGACACCGCTGCGCAGGCCAAAAACCTTGTGGCGGCCAAGGCCGACGTCGTGATCGGCCCCACCGATTCCAGCCATGCCGCCGACGCCATCGACGTGCTCTCGCGCGCCAAGATCGCCATCATTTCCCCGGCCAACGCGGCGCCCGGGCTCAGCAGCTACAAGAGCGGCGGCTACTACTTCCGTACCGCGGCAGCCGACGTCGCCCAGGCCTCTGTCCTGGTCAAACTTGCCAAGGACGGGGGAGCGAAGTCGATCGCCGTCCTCCACGAGGACGGAAGCTACGGCAAGGAAGTCTCCGTGGCCGTCGCCGCAGCCGCGAAGGCAGCGGGCCTCGGCACGACCGTCGACGCAGAATTCAAGGCCGGCCAGGCGCAGCAGGCGGCCGCCGCGGCCAAGGCCGCGTCCCCCGACGCCGTCGTGCTGGTGGCCCGGCAAGGCGCCCAGGGCGCGATCGCGGAACTGAACAACGCCGGTCTCGCGGGAAAGAAGCTCGTCCTCAGCGACGGCGCCGTCGGCCAGTACGGCCAGGGAGTGGGCTCCCACGCCCTGGAGGGCACCCGGGGCGTTCTTCCGGGGTCCTTCCCGACGGCTCAGTTCCAGGCCGACCTGACCGCCGTCGACCCCGGCCTCAAAGACATGGCATTCGCCGCCGAAGCGTACGACGCCGTCAACCTCGCCGCCATCGCGGCCGCCGCGGCGCAGGACGACGCCGGGACCTCCATCGCCGCCAGGCTGGTGGCCGTTTCCGGGGGTACCGCGGCTGATAACGCCGGCGGGGCCACCGAGTGCCGGTCGTACAAGGAATGCACCGCAGCCCTCAACGCAGGCAAGCGCCCGAACTACGAGGGCCAGTCCGGTCCGGTGAACTTCGACAGCAACGGCGACGTGACTGCCGCGGCCTACATGGTGTACACCTACGGACCGGACAACAACGCCAAGATGACCGGCAGTGAAATGGCCCGCAGCGCCGGGTCCTGATCGCTCTCGGCGAAGTACCCGCCGCAGCGGCGGCCTCGGACCGGAACAGTTCTTGCACTCTCCCCGGGGGAGTGCTAATTATTGAGTTAGCACTCCCGCGCATTGACTGCCAACACCGGGGGCCCGGTTTTCGCCGGATCCAGCGTTGCAGCAGTCCGGGCGGGAGCGAAAGAAACACCTGGCTGGGGTGAGATCCCGGTCCGGCGGCATACAGAGGCTGCCGGGCAGGAATCGTCCGTCGCGGGCACCGAAGCCAAGGTTCATTCTTAACGACTGTCCCGAAAGGACTACTGCCGTTATGG
>DASSXE010000494.1:0-2778 GCA_035704125.1 Arthrobacter sp. | reverse complement strand
GTGATCGTGATCGTAAGCCGTTTAGCGGTGGTGGCGATCGTGATCGTAAGCCGTTCAGCGGTGGTGGTGATCGTGATCGTAAGCCGTTTGGTGAGCGTCCGTCGCGTGAGGGCGGTGAGCGCCGCAGCTTTGGTGGTGGTGGTGGTGATCGTGATCGTAAGCCGTTTAGCGGTGGTGGTGATCGTGATCGTAAGCCGTTTGGTGATCGTCCGTCGCGTGAGGGTGGTGAGCGCCGCAGTTTCGGCGGTGACCGCGACCGTAAGCCGTTCAGCGGCGGCGACAACCGGAAGCCGTTCGGCAGCCGCGAGGAGCGGCCGGCCCGCAGCTTCGACCGCGGCGACTCGGGTCCCCGCCAGTTTGGCCGCGACCGGTCCGAGGATCGTCCCGTCCGCGAACCCAACGCCAAGGACCTGCGCAGTGCCAACCGCCCGGACCGCGAACGTTCACCCCAGATCGATGAGGACGTCACCGGCAAGGAACTGGACCGCGCCACGCAGCACCAGATCAAGACCCTGGAAGACAACAGCGCCGAGTGGGTTGCACGGCACCTGGTCATGGCAGGACGCCTGATCGACGACGAGCCGGAGCTCGCGTTCCAGCACGCCCTCGCCGCCAGCCGCCGCGGCGGCAGGCTCGCCGCGGTCCGCGAGGCCGTCGGCCTCACGGCCTACTCCGCAGGACACTACGGCGAAGCCCTCCGCGAATTCCGCACCTACCGCCGGATCAGCGGATCCAACACCCACCTTCCCGTCATGGCCGACTGCGAGCGTGGCCTGGGCCGCCCGGACCGCGCCCTGGACATGGCCCGCTCCGAGGAAGCCAAGGACCTGGACGCCCCCGGAAAGGTCGAGCTGGCCATCGTGGCGGCCGGCGCCCGCGCTGATCTGGGCCAGTTCGACGCCGCGGTCTCTGAGCTGGAAATCTCCCAGCTGGACATCAACCGCGCGTTCTCCTACAGCCCCCGGCTGTTCCGCGCCTACGCCGACGCGCTGACCGCCGCCGGCCGGGAAGCCGAAGCCACCAAGTGGCAGCGGCAGGCCGTCGTCGCCGAAAATGCCCTGGGCCTTGGCGTCGATGAGGAACCCGACATCATCGACCTCGGCTGGGACGAGGAAGAGGAAGCCCGTGAGGAGCGCCGCCGGAAGACACTGCGCGAGCAGTCCGAGCGGCAGGCGGAACCCGGCGCCGGGGAGCGCGCCCCGCGTGCGGCCAGTGCCGCTGCGGTAGCCGGCCTTCCCGAGGACACCGCGGAACAGGCGGACCACGACGTCGACTCCGGTTCCGATGATGAGGAAGCGGGCTTCTTCGAGTCCGACGACGCCGAATCGGACCAGGACTCCGTTGAGGCGGACGAGCTGGACACCCGGCACGCCGGCGAAGACTCCTCCTTGCCCGAGCGCGCGGAGGACTAGGCGCCTGTGGACGAGACAGGGCTGATTTCCCGCTTCGATGCGCTCCTGGCCGACCTCGACGGCGTCGTCTACGCGGGGCCGCACGCCATCCCCGGCGCGGTCGAGGCCCTCGGCCGGCTCGCCGGCATCGGCGTCGGACTCGGCTACGTCACGAACAACGCCTCGCGTTCCCCGGCCGAGGTCGCCGGGCACCTGCGCGATCTCGGAGCCCCGGCCGAGGAAGAGCAGGTGGTGAGTTCCTCGCAGGCTGCCGCTGAACTGCTCGCCTCCAAGCTGGCCGCCGGCTCCCGCGTCCTGATTACCGGCGGCGCGGCCCTGGCGCGTGAGATCGAACTGGTCGGCCTGGTCCCGGTCCGCAGCGAGGCCGAGGACCCGGTGGCCGTGGTGCAGGGATTCCACCCGGAACTTGGCTGGAAAGACCTCGCAGAGGCCGCCTACGTCGTCGCGGCCGGGGCCCTCTGGGTGGCCACCAACACGGACATGACCATCCCGCAGGCCCGCGGGATTGCCCCTGGTAACGGCACCCTGGTGGCCGCCGTCGCCGCTGCCACCGGCAGGGAGCCGCTGGTTGCCGGCAAGCCCGAGGCGCCGCTGTTCCATGCGGCCGCCAAACGGCTCGCCGCCAGCCGGCCCCTGGTGGTCGGCGACCGGCTGGACACCGACATCCTCGGCGGCAACAACGCCGGATTCGCCACCGTGGCCGTGCTGACCGGCGTGGACACCAGGGAAACCATCCTCGCCGCACGGACAGCCGAACGGCCCGGTTTCGTCATCAATGACCTGACTGACCTTTTCCGGCCTTACCCGCAGGTGGAGGACGACGGCGACGTCGGCTACCGCTGCGGCGCCGCCACCGCGGTGGTTGACGGATCGACCCTTCGGATCAGCGGAGACCCCGCCGACCTGGACGCCTGGCGCGCCGGCTGCGCCGCCTGGTGGGCGGCGAACCCGGAGGCGCGGACCGCACAGGCGCCGGACCTGCAATGGTCCGGTCACTAGACTGGAGAGCATGACCGAGCTGCCACCTTCCACCGAGGACGCTTCTGCCGGGGACACTAGCCCCGGGACCGCGGACGCACGGGTCGACTGGCCGGAGCGGACCGCGGATCCTAACCTTCCGGGGGACCCCGCCGTCGCTGCGCTGCTGGAACGACTCGAGGCGCTGCCGGAGCTGCCGGTAGCGGACCACGGTGAGGTCTACGCAGGCCTCCACGACGCGTTGGCAGAGGCCCTGAACGAGGACGTCGCGGGGGAGCCGCGGCCATGACCCGGTTGGATCAAGCACTGGTCAGCCGCGGCCTGGCCCGCTCACGCACCCACGCCGCCCGGCTGATCGGCGAAGGCAAGGTCAGCTCCGCGGGCGAGG
>DASSXE010000123.1:0-3524 GCA_035704125.1 Arthrobacter sp. | reverse complement strand
GGGAGTAAGGGTGAGATCCTTGCTCGGGCAGACCGGCTCGCAGTAGCCGCACTCGACGCAGCGGTCCACTTCCTCCTCCACCGTCGGAGCCACCTTGAGGTTCTCGACATAGGACAGCGGCTCCTCCGCCAGCAGCACGCCAGGATTCAGCAGGTGGGCCGGGTCGATCAGCCGCTTGATCTCCTGCATGACGGCGTAGAGCTCGTCGCCGTACTGGCGGCGGACGAAGGGAGCCATGATCCGGCCGGTGCCGTGTTCGGCCTTAAGGGAACCGCCCGCGCCGAGGACCAGGTCCACCATGTCGTCCGTGAACGCCTGGTAGCGCAGCAGCTGGGACGGGTCATCGAAACGTTCATTCAGCATGAAGTGGACGTTGCCGTCCTTCGCGTGCCCGAAGATCACCGATTCTTCATAGCGGTGTTCGGCAAAGAGCCGGGTCAGTTCCCCGCAGGTGTCCGCCAGCGCCGGGACGGGAACCACGATGTCCTCCAGCAGCGCGTTGGTTCCCGACGGGCGTGCCCCGGCAACCGTCGTATACAGGCCCTTGCGGACATGCCAGAGCGCCGCCCGGTCTTTCGGATCGGAGGTCAGCGCGAACGGCGAGGCGAGGTCCAGGGACTCAAACAGCGGCCGGGAGTTCTCCCGCCTCGAGGTCAACTCGGCGGCGTCGGCACCCTGGTGCTCGACGAGCAGCGCCGTGTGTCCAACAACAGGAAGCGTGCGGATGGCGGCCGGGGCATCGACGGCGAGTTGCGCGACCTTGAGAGCCGCGGCATCCATCAGTTCGATCGTCGCCAGGCCGGAGTCCACCAGGTCCGGCAGGGCCGCGGTCGCGGCGGCAAGGGTGTTGAAGACCAGCAGGCCGGTGGCGACGGCGGGTTTGACCTCGACGGTGCGGAAGACCGCCTCGGCCACGAAGCCGAGGGTGCCCTCGCTGCCGATCATCAGGTGCATCAGGATATCCACGGCACGCTCGTAGTCCAGGAACGAGTTCACGCCGTAGCCCATGGTGTTCTTCATCGAAAACAGCGAGCTGATGATGCGCACCGACCCGGCGTTCCCGGCCACCCGGCGGCGCAGCCGGAGCAGGCCCTCGTGCAGATCCGGTTCCAGCTCCCTCAGCCGCGTGTCGGCGTCGGGCGCGGCGGTGTCGATGACGGTGCCGGACGGCAGCACCAGCACCATCGAATCCAGGGTGCGGTAGGTGTTCAACTCCGTGCCGCAGGCCATCCCGGAGGAGTTGTTCGCGATCACGCCGCCCACCGTGCAGGCGATCTCGCTGGCAGGGTCCGGGCCGAGTTTCCGGCCGAAGGGAGCGAGCCGGGCATTGACACTGCGGACCGTGGCGCCGGGCTGGACCCGGACCCGGGCGCCGCCGTCGAGGATCTCGATGCCGCGGAAGTGCTGGCGGGTGTTGATCAGCAGGCTGTCGCTGAGCGCCTGGCCGGAGAGGCTGGTGCCGCCGGATCGGAAGGTGGCCGGGAGGTTCAGTTCGCGGCTGCGTCGGAGCAGGGCCCCGACGTCGTCGGCGTTGCGCGGAGTCGCCACGCCCTGGGGGACCAGCAGGTAGTGCGAGGCGTCGTGCGCCATGGCATGCCGGTCCAGTTCCCGGGTGCTGACGGTGTCCAAGCCCAGCTGGTCAATCAGGGAGGGGCCGGCGGCCGTGGCTGTCATGCGATGCTCCAGAGTCTCTCGGGGAAGGTTAAGGGGTAGGAACGGGCAGCGGCGGCGAGACTTCCTGCGCCCGCTGGTAGAACCATTCGATGTGCTCGCGCAGCAGCCGGGCCGCCAGTTCGCCGTCCTGCGCCTGGACGGCATCGAAAATTCCGTGGTGCTGGGACCGCAGCGTGCACAGGACGTCCGGCCAGGATTCCATAGCGTCCATGGCGCCCTTGACGTAGCCCACGATCGCCCCGCTCAGCGACTCCATCATGGTGGCGACGACGGTGTTGCCGGCGAGCGAACTCAGCGCCACATGGAAGCGCGCATCGAGTTCGTGGAACGTGGCCCGGTCCAGATCGGGATTGTCCATGGCGGCCAGCAGTTGGGCGGCGTGCTCCAGTTCCTCCTCGGAACCATCGCGCTCCGCGCCGGCCTGGGCGGACCAGGTCTCGAGCAGGATGCGGGTCTGCACGATGTCCTCAACCGGAAGCCGGTTGCTGGCCACGTGCAGGCGCAGGGCGGAGGATAGGCCTGCGGACGGGTCGGAGATGACGATGGCACCGGAGGTGGGGCCGGAACCGACGGAACTGCGCAGTACGCCCATGGCGTCGAGGATGCGGATGGCTTCCCGCACGGACGCGCGGGAGATTCCGTAGTTTTCCGCGAGGGTCCGCTCGCCGGGGAGGCGGTCCCCGAGTTTGATCTTGCCGGAGCGCAGATCGGCCTCGATGTCCTGCAGGAGCGCGTCATAGGTACGACGGCGGGGGGCGGCTCCTGCTTCGGCGGTGGTCACGGATGGATTCCTTCCGGTGGGGGTGCGGGCCGCGCGGCCCGCACCCGCTCAAGGTGGCAGGGCCGGAGCTAGGGAAGCATCCAGCCCAGGACGGGGGTGGATTGCAGGAAAGCTATGGTGCACAGCACCAGCAGCAGAGCCACGCTCCATCCGACCACTTTACGCAGGATCACCGATTCCTGGCCGTCCATATTGACCGCGCTCGCCGCGATGGCGAGGTTCTGCGGGCTGATCAGCTTGCCCACCACGCCGCCGGAGGTGTTTGCCGCCACCAGCAGGTTCGGATCGATGCCGGCCTTCAGGCCCGCGGTCTGCTGGAGCTTGGCGAACAACGCATTGGCCGAGGTATCCGAACCGGTCACGGCCGTGCCCAGCCAGCCCAGCACGGGGGAGAGGAAGGCGAAGAAGGAGCCGGTGCCGGCCAGCCAGGTGCCGATCGACACCGTCTGGCCGGAGTTGTTCATGACGTAGGCAAGCGCAAGCACGGTGATGATGGTGAGTCCGGCCCAGCGCATCTTGACGATGGTGCGCCAGATATCCAGCACCGCGTCGCCCACCGTGAGCCGGTAGCGGCCGCTGTCGTCGTACTTGGCGTAGACGAAGGCCACGATCAGTCCCGTGATCAGCAACATGGTGCCCGGGCTGGAGAGCCACTGGAAGACGTAGACGGTGGAGGAGAGGGGCTTGCCGTCGGCGCTGACCAGGGCATCGTGGAGGACGGGCCACGGAATCTTGATGTCCGTGGACGCCAGGAACGCTGGAACGTCGACGCCGAGCTTCCACAGCTTGCCGATGCCGAACACCACGATCACGAGGAAGTACGGGAAGAGGGCCAGCCAGGTGCGGGAGGGGGTGAGTCGGTCCGAGGGGACCTCGGCGGTGGCGACGGCGGCCCGGCCGGAACCGGTGCCGGTGGCTCCGCCGGTGTTTCCGCCGGCCGCGCCGGCCGCGGGGGCGGCCGAGGCTACGCGGAGGCGTTCCCGCGCCTCGCTGCCGCCCTTGGGCTTCCAGAAGCGGAAGAAGATCACGGCGGCGCCGAGGCCGGTCAGCGAGGCGACGATGTCGGTGA
>DASSXE010000109.1:0-2513 GCA_035704125.1 Arthrobacter sp. | reverse complement strand
TCCGGATCCGCCATCGAGACCCTGATTGCCGCCGAGCTCGGCGTGAAGCCGTGGCAGGTGAAGGCCGCGGTGGAGCTGCTCGACGGCGGTTCGACGGTCCCGTTCATCGCCCGGTACCGCAAGGAAGCCACCGGCACCCTGGATGACACGCAGCTGCGCGCGCTGGAGGAACGGCTCCGGTACCTGCGCGAGCTTGAGGACCGCCGCCGGACCGTCCTGGAGGCGATCGCCGCCCAGGGCGCGCTCACCCCGGAGCTGCAGGCCGCCGTCGTCGGCGCCGAGACAAAGTCGCGGCTGGAGGACATCTACCTTCCGTTCAAGTCCAAACGCCGGACCAAGGCCCAGATCGCCCGGGAGGCCGGACTCGAACCGCTCGCGGAGGCCCTGCTCACGCACCCAGAGCTGGATCCGGAACGGGAAGCTGCCAAGTACCTGAACGCCGGGCACGCCATCGGGGACGCCGCCGCGGCGCTGGCCGGGGCGCGGTCCATCCTGGTGGAGCGCGTCGCCCAGGACGCGGACCTCGCCGCCACCCTGCGCGAACGGCTGTGGACCCAGGGACGGATGGTCTCCCGTGTCAAGAAGGGCAAGGACGCCGAGGGCCAGAAATTCAAGGACTACTTCGACTTCGCCCAGGCGCCCGCCGGGATGCCCTCGCACCGGGTCCTGGCCCTGCTCCGCGGCGAGAAGGACGGGGTGCTGGAGCTGGACCTCAGCGAGGCGGCACCGGACGACGACGCCGCCCTGGCCGCCGCCCGCGCACGCTACGAGGCCGCGGTGGCCAGGTTCCTTGGGGTCGCCGACCGCGGCCGGCCCGCCGACGCCTGGCTGCTGCAGACCGCACAGCAGGCGTGGCGGTCCCGGGTCCTGGCCCGGCTGAGCGCGGACCTGCGCAGCCGGATGTTCGCCGCCGCTGAGGACGAAGCCGTCCGGGTGTTCGCCGCGAACCTCCGGGACGTCCTGCTGGCCGCGCCCGCCGGCAACCGCGCCACCCTGGGACTGGACCCCGGGCTGCGCACCGGCGTGAAGGTCGCCGTCGTGGACGGCACCGGCAAGGCCGTCGCGACGGACACCGTCTACCCGCACGCCCCGGCCCGGAAATGGGACGAGGCGCTGCGCACGCTGGTGAACCTGGCAAAGAAGCACGGCGTCGAACTCGTCGCGATCGGCAACGGCACCGCCTCGCGGGAGACGGACAAGTTGGCCGCGGACCTGATCAAGCAGCTTGGTGCCGACGCCGGCCGCGCACCGCAGAAAATCGTGGTCTCCGAGGCCGGCGCATCCGTCTACTCGGCGTCGGCGCTGGCCTCAGCCGAGCTGCCCGGTATGGACGTCTCACTGCGTGGTGCCGTGTCGATCGCCCGGCGGCTGCAGGATCCGCTCGCGGAACTGGTCAAGATCGAGCCCAAGTCGATCGGCGTCGGGCAGTACCAGCACGACGTGACCGCCGCCAAGCTGGACCGCAGCCTCGACGCCGTCGTGGAGGACTGCGTCAACGCCGTCGGTGTGGACGTCAACACCGCTTCGCCGGCGCTGCTCAGCCGGGTGGCCGGCGTGGGGCCGCTGTTGAGCGAGAACATCGTGGCGTACCGCAACGAGCACGGCCCCTTCAACAAGCGCAGCGAACTGAAGAAGGTGCCCCGGCTCGGGGCCAAGGCTTTCGAACAGTGTGCCGGCTTCCTGCGGATCAGCGGGGGAGCGGAGCCGCTGGACGCCTCCAGCGTGCACCCGGAGGCGTACCCGCTGGCGCGCAGGATCAAGGCCGCCGCCGGCGCCGGCGGCGTGTCCGTGCTCAGCCCGCAGGACTTCGTGGACGGCTCGTTCGGCCTGCCGACGGTGCGGGACATCATCGCCGAGCTGGAGAAGCCCGGCCGGGACCCGCGGCCGGAGTTCGCGGCGGCGACCTTCCGCGAGGGGGTCGAGAAGATCTCGGACCTGGTGCCCGGCATGATCCTGGAGGGGACGGTGACCAACGTCGCGGCGTTCGGGGCGTTCGTCGACGTCGGCGTCCACCAGGACGGGCTGGTGCACGTCTCCGCGCTGGCCAACCGGTTCGTCTCCGACCCGCACGAGGTGGTGAAGTCCGGCCAGGTGGTCCGGGTCAAGGTGCTCGAGGCGGACCCGGAACGCAAACGCATCTCCCTGACGCTACGGCTCGACGACGAACCGGCCGGCACAGCGGAACGGCGCGGCCAGCGCCCGGCGAGGCCCGCCGCACCGAAGGCGGCGCCCGCACCGAAAGCCGCCGTACCGAGGGTTGCCGCACCGAGGGTTGCAAGGCCGGCTAAGGCCACACCCGCACCCGCATCCGCTCCGGCGAACACCGCGATGGCTGAGGCGCTGCGGCAGGCCGGCCTGCGCCGGTAATCCCGGCGCTGCGAACTCCGGGACTGCGGAGCCCGACCCGGACGACAGCTACCGTTCGTCGCGAAAATGCTACCGCTCGTCGTGAAAGTCCGGCCTGCCGCCACAGAAATTCGACGCCGGCATGTGATCTGCACCATGATTGCCGA
>DASSXE010000048.1:0-2214 GCA_035704125.1 Arthrobacter sp. | reverse complement strand
GATTCGCTGCTGTACGCGGTGACGACGGCGGCGCAACGCGGCGTGGAGGTTGAACTCTTCGTCTCCGAGAAGGGTGACCAGTTCCTGGTCCACCACGCCCAACAGTCGTACTACGAGGCGCTGCTGGAAGCCGGCGTGCGGATCTACCTCTACAAGGCTCCGTTCGTGCTGCACGCGAAGCACTTCACGATCGACCACGAGGTTGCCGTGTTGGGCTCGAGCAACATGGACATGCGTTCCTTCTCGTTGAACCTGGAGGTCTCGGTAATGCTCCTGGGGGAGGACATTGTGCGGCGGATCAGCGCCGTAGAGGACACCTATCGGGGGATTTCGCGGGAACTGACGCTTGAGGACTGGATGAAGCGGCCCATGGGGGTCAAGTACGTGGACAACGTCGCCCGACTGACCTCCACCCTGCAGTAGCGGTCAGCCGGCCGGGAACACGGCGCCGAGGGCCGAGAGCACGCCAAAGGCCTTGGTCCGGATCTCCTCGTACTCCTCGGCGGGGTCGGAATCGGCCGTGATTGCGCCGCCGACGCCGAGGCTCAAGGCAGTCTGCCCGTCGCCGCCGTCGTCCATCACCAGGGTGCGGATGGCGACGGCGAGGTCGGTGGCGCCGGTGAGCGAGAAGTAGCCGATCGCCCCGGAGTAGACGCCGCGCGGGCCGGCTTCGAGGCGGTCCAGGATGGCCATGGTGCTGACCTTGGGGGCGCCGGTCATGGAGCCGGCCGGGAAGCAGGCCGCCAGGGCTTCGGCCCGGGGCATTCCGGGCCGAAGCTGCGCGTCGATGGTGCTGACCATCTGGTGGACCGTGGCGTAGCTTTCGATCGCGCACAGCCGCCGCACCGAGACGGAACCGGGCACCGCGAAGTGGCTGAGGTCGTTGCGCAGCAGGTCCACGATCATGATGTTCTCGGCCCGGTCCTTGGGCGAGGACTCCAGCTCGCGGCGCAGTTCCCCGTCCCGGGCCGGGTCCGCGCCGCGGCGGCGGGTGCCCTTGATCGGCTCGGCCCGCATCGCGCCGTCGGCGGCGATCCGCAGGAAGCGCTCCGGCGACGTGCTGGCCACGGCCAGGCCGCCCAGCCGCAGGAAACTTCCGAAGGGTGCCGGGTTCCGGCGGCGCAGGGCCAGGTAGGTCTGCCAGGGGCTGATGCTTCCGGCGGGCACGACGGCGGTGAGGGTGGTGGTGAGGCAGACCTCGTAGGTGTTGCCCTCCGCGATCTGGTGCTTGGCCGCGGCGATCCTGGCCTTATAGCCGGACTCCGAGTCCCGCGCGCTGAATGCCGGCGGGGCCGGGGGCGGCTGGACTGCCGACGGCAGGGGAGCCTCCGACGCCGTCACGGCGGCGCGTGCGTTCTGCAGCCAGTCGGCGGCGTCGGGTGCCTCAAGGGCCAGCAGCCAGACGGCGCCCTCCAGATGGTCCAGGACCACGGCCCGGCCGGCGAAGATCAACGCGGCGTCCGGGACGGGGGACTCCACATCGCTGCCGCCGGTCTCGCGCTTGAGTTCATAGCCGAGGTAGCCCAGCCAGCCCAGGGCGAATTCGCAGCCGTACCCGTCGGGGGAGTGCAGCGAGTGCCCGCCCCACGCGGCGTCGAGCCACCGGAAGAACCCTCCCGCGGTTGTGGCTGTCGAATTGCCCACGCTCACGCAGGTCCTGCCGGAGTGGTGCCGTACCGACTGGCCGTGGCTGCCGCCGTCGTCGGCGAGGATGCTGAAGCGGCCGCGGCCCGCCGGGTCGCTGGTCAGGGACGCATCCAGCCAGACCGCCCGTTCCGAGCCGCCGTAGAGCGCGGCGAAGAGGCGGGCGGCGTCCGGAGCGGCGTCGATCCGCTCGCCGAGAAGCTGCAGTCCGCGGCGGGCCTCCCGTTCCGGGTGCAGGACCGCGGCCAGGGACGGGAGGTGCAGCAGCGCCTGCAGCGCCTCCGCGGGCGCGCCGCCGTCGGCATGGTTGAGGACCCGCATGTCGGCCCGGGAGGCGACATCGTCCACCGCAAGCCATGCCTCTTCCTGCCCGGCCCACTGTTCCCAGTACGGGCCGTAGGTGTCGCCATCGCGGTTCAGGGCGCGGGCCTTGCGGGCGTCGTCAGGGGCATCCGTCCAGATCACCGCGTCAAGAAACGGTGCGGCAGCGGCGGCCGCGGCACCCACGCCCTCCACGAGAACGACGTCGGCCGGCGGCGTGGTGCGGGCATCGCCGTCGTAGTGCCGTTC
>DASSXE010000369.1:0-2128 GCA_035704125.1 Arthrobacter sp. | reverse complement strand
CCATCTCGACGACGGCACTGACCATGCTGCTGATCAGCCCGATTTCCTGGTCGCACCACTGGGTCTGGGTCGCCATGGTTTTTCCGGCCTTCGCCTGGACCCTGCGTGAAACCCCGCCCCGCTATCGCGGGACACGCTGGATGATGGGAGGGGTGCTGGGCATCTCAGTGCTCGTCTTCCTCTTCTCGCCGAAGACCATCGGCACCGCCTTCGGCGCGGAGAATTTGGACCTCCAGACACCGGTGCCCTGGATTATGGCCTCGAGTGCCGGGGTTTTCTGCGCTGTGGCCCTCATGCTGTGCTGGTTGTTGGCCCTGCGCCGCGGCTCGCTGATTTCCCGGCCCCGGCGGCGTTGGACGGTTCGCGGGCCCTGGCTCCGGCATTGCCCGACGGCGGATTCTCCGCCTGATGCGGCTAGCGGAAGGCAGCCAGCCCGGTGATGTGCTGGCCCAGGACCAGGGTGTGGACCTCATCCGTGCCCTCGTAGGTGCGCACCGATTCGAGGTTGGCCGCGTGCCGCAGCGGCGAATAGTCCAGCGTGATGCCGTTCCCTCCCAGGATGGTGCGGGCCTCCCGGGCAATGCCGATGGCTTCCCGGACGTTGTTCAGCTTGCCCAGGGAGATCTGCTCCGGCCGCAGCTGCCCGGCATCCTTGAGCCGTCCCAGGTGCAGTGCCAGCAGCGTGCCTTTCTGGATTTCCAGCAGCATGTTCACCAGTTTCTCCTGGGTCAGCTGGTACCCCGCCAGCGGCTTGCCGAACTGCAGCCGCTCCTGCGAATAGCGCAGCGCCGCCTCATAGGAGTCCCGGGCGGCGCCCATCGCGCCCCAGGCAATCCCGTAGCGGGCTTCGTTTAAGCAGCTGAACGGCCCGCGCAGCCCGCGGGCCGCCGGGAGCAGGGCTTCCGGGCCCAGCCGGACGCCATCAAAGGTGATGTCGCACTGGATCGAGGCGCGCATGGAGAGTTTCTGCCGGATCGGCACCGCTGACACCCCCGGGGTACCGGCGGGCACCAGGAAGCCCCGCACGCCGTCGTCGGTCATCGCCCACACCACCATCACGTCCGCCACGGACGCCAGGCCGATCCAGCGCTTGGCGCCGTCCAGGATCCAGCCGGCGTCCTCGCCGGTGCCGTCCCGGCGGGCGAACGTCTGCATGGCGCCCGGGTCCGAGCCGGCCGTGGGTTCGGTCAGCGCGAAGCAGCCGATCGCCTCGCCGGCCGCCATCCGGGGGAGCCATTCCTGCTTTTGCTCCTCCGAGCCCCACAGGTGGATGGCGGTCATGGCGAGGGATCCCTGCACCGAGACGAACGTGCGAATGCCGGAGTCGCCGGCTTCGAGCTCCATGGCCGCCAGGCCGTATTCGACGGCGGAGCGGCCGGGGCAGCCGTAGCCCTCCAGCTGCATCCCCAGGACGCCCAGCTCGCCCAGTTCCGAGGCCAGCTCCAGCGGGAAGACGCCGTCGTCGAACCATTCCGCAATGCCGGGCCGGATCCGTTGCCGGGTGAAATCCCGGACCTTCTCCCGCACGGCCAGCTCCTCGGAGCTGAACAGGGAATCAAGGGCCAGGACATCGGAAACATCGGACACTTCAGCGGGTCGGGTCATTCCAGCATCCTACGGCTGCCCGCCTCCCCGGGGCACGGAGGCGGGCTGATGCCGCAGGAAATAGTCCCGGGTCGAGGGCGCGAAACGGCAGACGACGGCGAAAACGACCCCCAGCGCGAGCAGCGCCACGCCGCTGACGAAGGCGCCGCCGACACCGAAAATCGTGGTGTCCCCGTAGCCCGGGTCCCACATCTGCACTGCCGAGACGAAGAACGCAGCAGCCAGCAGCACGGCACCCACGGCCGGCAAGATGCCGCGGAACCACAGGTTGCGGGCCGAGGAGCGCAGCGTCGCCCGGAAGTACCAGACGCAGGCGAACCCGGTCAGCGCGTAATAGAACGCGATGAACAGGCTGATGGAGTCGATGGAGTCGGCCAGCAGGTTCTGGCTCAGAAGGCTCATCAGCACGTAGTAGCCTATGGCCGAGGCGCCCATCACCTGGGTGGAGAACCCGGGGGTCTGGTTGCGCGGGTGCACCTCGCCGAACCGCCGCGGAAGCGCTCCGTGCACACCCATCGAGAGG
>DASSXE010000344.1:0-3399 GCA_035704125.1 Arthrobacter sp. | reverse complement strand
CAGCTCAAGGATGGTGCAGGCAAGCTCGCCACCGGTGCGGGCCAGGCCGATACCGGCGCCGGCAAGCTCTCGGATGGGGCCGAGAAGATCCACGCCGGCATTGCGGGCAAGCTGGCCCCGGGCGCGGACCAGCTGCAGCAGGGTGCCAGCCAGCTCTCCGAGGGCGCGGTGAAGATTGAGACCGACGTTGACAACAAGCTCGCGCCCGGTGTCTACCAGGTGGACGACGGCGCCCAGAAGCTCGCCGCGGGGGCGGTGCAGCTCTCGGCGGCACTGACGCCAACTGCGGCCGGCAACGCCGAGAACAACCTCGCCGACGGCGCCACGCAGCTCGATGCCGGCGCCGGGCAGCTCGCCGCCGGCACCGGCCGGCTCGCGGCCGGAACCGACCAACTGGCCGCCGGTACCGGGCAGCTCGCCGCCGGCACCAACCAGCTCAAGGGCTACCGCGGCGCCAACAACAACCCCGAGGCCGGCACCGGAACGGCCGCCCTGGCCCAGGCGCTCGAACTGCTGAACGCCGCCGCCAACGACCCCGTCCAGCAGCTTGCCCCGCTGGCCGTGGTCCGGGACAAGATTGCCAAGATCCTCGACGGCGCCTACCGGCTGGATGCGGGAGCCGCACAACTCCAGGCCGGCGCCTCGAAGCTGCAGGCCGGCGCGGGAGAGCTGCAGAACGGTGCAGCCCAGCTGAACACCGGCGCGGGCCAGCTCCACGCCGGAACCGGGAAACTGACCGCCGGCTTCGCCACCCTGGCGGGCAAACTCAACAGCCGGGATCCGAACAACCCCGGCGTCGTCATGGGCACCCAGCTGCTCGCCGACGGCACGTCCAAGATCCGCGTCGGCATGGACGGTGTCCCCGGCGATCCGGAGCACCCGGGCCTGCTCAAGGCCACCGCCAAGATGACTGATGGCAGCTCCCGGCTGGCAGACGGCACCCTGGCCTTGAACGCCGGCATCAAGGGCGACCCCGCGGACCCCTCGAACCCCGGCCTGCTGAACGGATCCACCGCGCTGGCAACAGGTGCCTCGGAGCTCTCCGCGGGCAACACCAAACTGGCCGCGGGCTCCTCGCAGCTGTCCACGGGCGCGGACAAGCTCGCCGACGGCAACGCCCAGATCGCCGCCGGAACCGGCACGCTGTACTCCAGCGCCGCCGCGGTGTCGCCGTCGAACATGATCAAGGACGACGTCGCCGTGGCGCTGGGCCTGGTGACGCTGCTGGCCCTGGGCGCCGTCGGAACCTATCTGGCGCTGCGCAACCGCCGGCTGGCCCAGGTCACCGCCTGACGGACGGCACGAAACAGCCCCGCCGGAGATCTCTCCGGCGGGGCTGTTTCGTTCCCGGGTGCTGCCTCAGGCGAGGAGCTCCAGCAGCGAGGCGACCTCGCGGCCGGCGAAACCGGGAACCGGCTCACCGCCGCGGTTCAGCCACACGCCCAGCAGGCCCGCCGCCGTCGAGCCTTCCGCGTCGAGCAGCCGGTTGTCGCCGACATACAGCGTCTCCCCCGGCCCGGTGCCAAGCCGCCGGACGCCTTCCAGGTAGATGGCAGGGTCAGGTTTGGCCACGCCCACCGTGTCCGTGCCGATGAGCACGCCGATGCGCTCCAGTCCGGCGGCGTCGAGCTTCACGCGCTGGTAGTCGTGCACGTTGTTGCTCACCGCCCCGTACGGGACGCCGGCCGCGTCGAGCGCGTCCAGCAGCGGAACCACGTCGTCGAAGGCCCGGATGTAGCTGTGCTGCAGGCTCGCGTAGGAGCTTACCCAGTGGTGGGCCTGCTCGCCGTCGGCAAGTTCGACGCCGAAATGGCCCAGCGCGGCGCGGCCGCGCAGCAGGCGCTGTTCGTTGAAGCTCAGTTCACCGGCCAGGTAGCGGTCGTAGTAATGCGTGGTCTCCCTGGTGAAGATCCGGCCGAACTTCTCCCACGAGGCCTCGTCGAGCACCGGCAGGAGATGCTCGCTGACGCCGCGAAGCGCTGCCGTCATGGCGAATTCCAGGTCCACCAGCGTGTCGTCGATGTCGAACAACACCCCGCGGACGGCGGTGAGGCCGGGCGCCATCAGGCCGGCGGCCCGGTCTGTGCCCTGCCGGGCGGGGGCGTCCATCAGCCGCGGAAGGCGCGGAGCCGGGCCAGGGAGGAATCCTTGCCCAGGATGACCATCGATTCGAACAGCGGCGGGGAGATCCGGCGGCCCGAGATGGCCGTGCGGACCGGACCGAACGCCAGGCGCGGCTTGACGCCGAGGCCTTCCACGAGCGCTTCCTTGAGGGCCGTCTGGATGCTTTCCGCGCTCCACCCGGACAGCGGTTCCAGGGCGGCCAGGGCGGCGTCGAGGACCTCGGCCAGGTTTTCCGGCAGTCCCTTGCGGGCGTCGTCGGCGACGTCGATGGCGTCGTCAGCCTTGAACAGGAACGCGAGCATCTCCGGCGCCTCGCCGAGCAGCGAGATGCGCTCTTGAATCAGCGGTGCCGCTTCGGCGAGGATCTCCTCCTCGCGGGCGGTCAGGGTCTCCCCCACCAAGCCCGCGGACTGCAGGTACGGCACCAGCCGGCCGCGGAAGTCCTCCGGGTCGAGCATCCGGACGTGCGTGCCGTTGATGGCTTCGGCCTTCTTGATGTCGAAGCGGGCCGGGTTGGCCAGGACGTCGTGGACGTCGAAGTTCTCGATCAGCTGCTCGACGGTGAAGATGTCCTCATCGGCGGACAGGCTCCAGCCGAGCAGGGAGAGGTAGTTCAGCAGGCCCTCGGGGATGAAGCCACGGTCGCGGAGCAGGAAGAGGTTGGACTGCGGGTCACGCTTGGAGAGCTTCTTGTTGCCCTCACCCATGACGTACGGCAGGTGGCCAAACTCGGGCAGGTACGTTGCGACACCGATGTCCATCAGCGCGCGGATCAGCACCACCTGGCGGGGCGTGGAGGAGAGCAGGTCCTCACCGCGCAGGACGTGGGTGATACCCATCAGGGCGTCGTCCACCGGGTTAACCAGGGTGTACAGCGGGGAGCCGTCGGCGCGGACAATCACATAGTCAGGGATGCTGCCGGCCTTGAAGGTGATGTCGCCGCGGACCATGTCGGTGAAGGTGACGTCCTCGTCGGGCATCCGGACCCGCAGGACCGGCTTGCGGCCCTCGGCCTGGAAGGCGGCGAGCTGCTCCGCTGTCAGCTCGCGGTCGAAGTTGTCGTAGCCGAGCTTGGGGTCGCGGCCGGCGGCGCGGTGGCGCGCTTCGACTTCCTCCGGCGAGGAGTAGCACTCGTAGGCGTAGCCGGCCTCCATCAGCTTGGCGACGACGTCCTTGTAGAGCTCCAGGCGCTGCGACTGGCGGTACGGCTCGTGCGGGCCGCCCACCTCCACGCCCTCTTCCCAGCTGATGCCGAGCCACTTCAGCGCCTCCAGC
>DASSXE010000212.1:0-5780 GCA_035704125.1 Arthrobacter sp. | reverse complement strand
TGACCTGTGGCGTTCACCAGGAGTGGATCAATGCATATCCTCGATTCCGTAGACGCAGCCTCGCTGCGCACCGATGTTCCCGAGTTCCGCGCGGGTGACACCATCAAGGTGCACGTGAACATCATCGAAGGCAAGAACTCCCGCGTCCAGGTCTTCCAGGGCTTCGTCCTTGGCCGCCAGGGCGACGGCGTCCGCGAAACCTTCACCGTCCGCAAGGTCTCCTTCGGCGTCGGCGTGGAGCGTACCTTCCCGGTGCACTCCCCGATCCTCGACAAGATCGAGCTCGTCTCCAAGGGTGACGTGCGCCGCGCCAAGCTTTACTACATGCGTAACCTGCGTGGTAAGGCTGCGAAGATCAAGGAAAAGCGCGACTTCCAGCCCGCCAAGTAAGTCCTCCGGACTTACCCAGCGGATCCACGGCCGGCCCGGTTCATCCCGGAACCGGCTGCCACTGCGCCGATCAAGCACTGCACGCGTCAGGGGATGTGGACCATGGAACAGCCAGAACGCCGGCCCAGGAGACTGGGCTGGCGTTTTGCGTTTCTGGGACTCGTGCTGGCGGTGGCCATCAGCGGCCTGGTCCGCTCATTGTGGCTGGATGTCTACTTCATTCCGTCGGCCTCGATGGAGCCCTTACTGCGCGACGGGGACCGCATCGTCGTCTCGCGCACCGACTATTCCGCTGACCCGATTCGGCGCGGCGACATCGTGGTCTTTGACGGCCGGGGATCGTTTGCGCCGCTGACCAGCGGCTACGGTCCGGTGGGGGACCTGCTGGCCGGGGCCGGCCACTGGCTGGGCATCACCGGCAGCGATACCACCTACGTCAAACGCGTCATCGGCCTGCCCGGCGACCGGGTGGTCTGCTGCGACGGGGCCGGCCGGCTCACAGTCAACGGCCAGCAAGTTGCGGAACCGTATGTATATCCGGGGGATGCTCCGAGTACCTTGAAGTTCGATGCGCTGGTTCCCGCCGGCCGGCTCTGGCTGATGGGCGACCACCGCTCCAAATCCGCGGATTCCAGGGGACTGCTGGGCGCCCCCGGCGGCGGCATGGTCCCGATGGACCGCGTGATCGGCCGCCCGGTCATGATCATCTGGCCGCTTGATAGATTTGCTGCACTACCGCGGCCTGACGCGGCCGCCACAACGACAAAGAACGGACAGTAGATGCCCGAGACCGGACCCCGGACACCTGAGCCGCACGGACACAGCGAACCCCGGGTGACCGCCGCGCCAATTCCCGGCGGCGAGCACCCGACGACGCAGCTGCCGGCCACGCCGCCGGCCCCGGAGCCGCAGACCCGCGAGCCGCAGGCCTTCGCGCCGGCCCCGGAGCGCGCGGAAGGCGTGGCGCAGGATGGCCCCTCCCATGCCGGGCCGACGTCGGCCCGGGCGCGGAAGGCGCGCGCCCGGGAGGGCCGCAGCCCGCTGCTGGTCTGGCTCCGGGAGATTGCCACCGTGGTGGTCATCGCCGTCGTCCTGTCCTTTCTGATCAAGACGTTCCTGTTCCGGGCCTTCTACATCCCGTCCGAGTCCATGATGAACACCCTGGACGTCAATGACCGGATCTTCGTTAACCTGCTGGTGCCCGAACCGATCGCGCTGCAGCGCGGCGACGTCATCGTCTTCCGCGACACCAAGAACTGGCTGCAGCCGACCGCGCAGAAGCCGGCCGGCCCGATGACCGGCGTCCAGAACGCACTGACCTTCGTGGGGCTCCTGCCGGATAACTCCGAACAGCACCTGGTCAAGCGGGTCATCGGACTGCCCGGCGACCACGTCATCTGCTGCGACGGCAGCGGCCGGCTGAGCGTCAACGGAACGGCCCTGGATGAGAAGTACGTCAACAGCGCCGAGGTCCCGCAGGTGCGCACCTTCGACGTCGTCGTCCCCGCGGGCAAGGTCTGGGTGATGGGCGACAACCGCAACCACTCCGCCGACTCCCGGGCGCACATGGAAACCAACGGCGGCTTCATCGACATCGCCGACATCGAAGGCCAGGCGGCCGTCATCGCATGGCCGCTGGACCGGATCACAGGCCTGGACAACTACCCGGACGTCTTCCGCGCCGTCCCGGCGCCCGCACCGGCCCCCGCAGGAAAGTAAGGCAACAACAGTGTCCGTAGCTCCAACCCTCGACTACGAGCGCCGGTTCAAGGGCTCCGGCGCCCGGCTGCTCGCCGGGATCGACGAGGTGGGCCGCGGCGCCCTGGCCGGTCCGGTCAGCGTCGGCATCGCGGTCGTGGACCTGCACCAGCAGAAACTTCTCGCCGACGTCCGGGACAGCAAGCTGCTCAAGGTGGCGGAACGGGAAAGGCTGGAGCCTCTGGTCCGCGCCTGGAGCGTGGCCTCGGCCGTGGGGCACGCCTCCGCGGCGGAGATCGACGCCCTGGGCATCATCGGTGCGCTCCGGCTCGCCGGCAACCGGGCCTGGTTCGCGGTGCTGGCCGCCGGCGTGATCCCGGACGTCGTGCTGCTGGACGGCAGCCACAACTGGCTCTCACCCGTGGCCCAGGCGTCGCTGTTCGACGAAGGGCCGGCCGAACCGGGGTGCGACGCCCCGGTGCACACGCTGGTCAAGGCGGACATGCAGTGCCTGTCCGTCGCCGCGGCCTCCGTGCTGGCCAAGGTCGAACGTGACCGGCAGATGGCGGCCCTGCATGAGGAGTATCCGGCGTTCGGCTGGAATGAGAACAAGGGCTACGGCACTGCGGCACACAAGGACGCGCTGTGCACCGCGGGACCCACCCCCTACCACCGGGTGAGCTGGCAGCTGCTCGGCGACTGAGTGGGGCCGTGGCGCACGGCCCGTGCCCAATGGTGCAAGATGGAACCATGAGTGCCGAGGACCTGGAAAACTATGAAACCGACATGGAGCTGCAGCTCTACCGCGAATACCGCGACGTCGTCGGACTGTTCAGCTACGTAGTCGAGACCGAGCGGCGTTTCTACCTGGCCAACCACGTTGACCTGCAGGCCCGCAGCGCCGACGGCGAGGTCTACTTCGACCTGACGCTGCAGGACGCCTGGGTCTGGGATGTCTACCGGTCCGCCCGGTTCGTCAAGAGCGTCCGCGTCATCACCTTCAAGGACGTCAACGTCGAGGAACTTCCCCGCAACGAAGAGCTCGCGCTGCCCAAGGTCGAGGACCTGGGGAACTAGTTATTCACATAGCGTGATCCGCCGCTGCCCCCGCGGCGCCGTCCCGGCCACGCTGGAGGCATGAGAGCCAAAGACAAGCTGGGCCGCCACGGTGAGGAACTCGCCGCCGGTTACCTGGAGGCGCAGGGCATCCGGGTGGTGGACCGGAACTGGCGCTGTTCCGGCGGAGAGATCGACATCGTCGCGCTCGACGGCGATTCGCTGGTCATCGCCGAGGTCAAGACCAGGCGGTCGCTTGCCTTCGGGCACCCGTTTGAGGCCGTCGGCGCGGAGAAGCTCGCCCGGCTGCACCGGCTGGGATCGGCCTGGTGCCGGGATCACGAACTGCGGATGCCGCTGCGGCGGGTGGACGTCATTGCCGTGCTGGACGACGGCGTCGGCGAGGCATCCATCGAGCACCTCAAGGGCGTGGGCTAGGTGGCGCTGGGACGGACGTATTCGGTGGCCCTGGTCGGGTTGAACGGCTACATCGTCGAGGTCGAAGCGGACATCGGGCAGACGCTGCCGGCGTTCGTGATCCTGGGTTTGCCGGATGCCTCCCTGAACGAGGCGAAGGAGCGGATCCGCTCCGCGGCGCAAAACTCCGGCATCCCGCTGAGCCGGCGCAAGATCACCGCAAACCTGATCCCTGCCTCGCTCCCCAAACGCGGTTCCGGGTTCGACCTCTCCATTGCCATGGCAGCCCTGCTGGCCGCCAACGATGTCCGCTCCACCGGCAGGCATGTCTTCATCGCCGAACTGGGCCTGGACGGGCGCCTTCGCCCGGTCCGCGGCATCCTGCCGGCCGTGATGGCCGCCGTCCAGGCGGGGTATCCGGACATCGTGGTGGCCCACGCCAACGCCGCCGAGGCCGGTCTGGTTCCGGGCGCGAACGTGCGGGGCTACCGGACCCTGGCGCGGCTGGCTTTCGATTTCGGCGCCGACCCGCAGGACCTCGCCCTGGACTTCGAACCCGCGGACGAGGACCCCGGGGAAGGTACCGGTACTGCCGGCGCGGATCTGGTGCCGGACATGTGCGATGTCTCCGGCCAAGGTGAGGGCCGCCGGGCCCTGGAAGTTGCTGCCGCCGGGGCCCACCATGTCCTGCTGACGGGACCGCCCGGGGCAGGCAAAACGATGCTGGCCGAGCGGCTGCCGGGACTCCTGCCCGATCTGGGAGACCGTGAGGCGATGGAAGTCACCGCTATCCATTCGCTCAGTTCGGTCACGGGTGCCTCGGGCACCCTGCAACGCCGCCCGCCGTACGAGAACCCGCACCACACCGCCACCGCGGCGGCCATTATCGGCGGTGGCTCCGGCCTTCCCCGGCCCGGAGCGGCCTCCCGTGCGCACCGGGGCGTGCTGTTCCTGGACGAGGCCCCCGAATACGAGCGGCGGGTCCTGGACGCCCTCCGGCAGCCACTGGAGAGCGGCGAACTTATTATTCACCGCGCCGCCGGGACCGCGGCCTACCCGGCCCGCTTCCAGCTGGTCCTCGCCGCCAACCCGTGTCCCTGTGGCAAGGCCTCGGGAAAGGGCGTGGACTGCACCTGTACGCCCATGATGCGGCGCCGGTACTTCGCCCGGCTGTCCGGACCCTTGCTCGACCGGGTCGACATCCAGCTCGAGGTCGAGCGCGTCGCCCTGGCTGACTTCGGCCAGCCCAGGGCCGAAGAGGCGACCGCCGACGTCGCGGCGCGGGTACTTCGGGCGCGGGAACGGCAGCTGGAGCGCCTCCGTCCGCTGGGATTGGAGACGAACGCCCAGGTGCCGGGGCGCATCCTCCGCGGCAGCCTGAGGCTTGCCGGCCGGACCACCATGGTCCTCGACCGGGCGCTGGAACGGGGCGCCCTGACAGCCCGCGGCTACGACCGCGTCCTCCGCCTGGCCTGGACCGTCGCCGACCTCGCCGGCCGCGATTCCCCGGACGCGGACGACGTCGGCCAGGCCCTCGGGCTTCGGCAATCCGCCGCAGCGAACCCATGACACGCCGCCCCACCCGGAGGAGACCAGCATGACGGAGAACGAACGAACCGCCCGGGCCGCCCTGTCCCGGCTGATGGAACCGCAGGACGCCGCCGGACTGGCCCTGGTCCGGATCGCCGGGCCGGAGGATGCACTCAGGATTGCGATGGGAGAGCTGAAAGCCGGGCCCGCCGTGGAACGGGAGGTTTCGGAGGTGCTGGAGGAAGCCGGGGCCGGCGGAGGCTGGTCGGGCCTCGGCATGGCGCTCAAACGGTGGGCGCCGCGCATCCCCGACCTGGCTCCGGCTCGGGACCTGGCAACAATGCAGCGGCTCGGCGGACGCCTGCTGATCCCCGCCGACGGGCTCTGGCCGGTCCAGCTCGCCGACCTGGGCCTGCAGCAGCCCTTGTGCCTGTGGTGGCGCGGGCTGGAACAGGAGTTTCCCCCAGCCACCAGGGCCGTCGCCCTGGTCGGTTCCCGGGACAGCACCTCCTATGGCGCCTCCGTCACCGGGGACCTGGCTTACGGGTTGGCCCAGCGGGGCTTCACCATCGTCTCCGGCGGGGCCTACGGCATCGACGCCCACGCCCACCGGGCGGCGCTGGCAGGGGCCACCGGAAACCTGCCCACCATCGCGGTGATGGCCGGGGGAGTGGACCGGTTCTACCCGT
>DASSXE010000204.1:0-12377 GCA_035704125.1 Arthrobacter sp. | reverse complement strand
TTCACCAGTCCGTACCTGCCGGTCCCCTACGCACCCGCGGCGGTCAACGGGCTGACCGGACGGTGGAGCTGGGACCCGGCCACCCTGAGCATCAAGGGCGTCGATGTGACCTCCCGCGACCAGCAGTTCGTGGTGACCTCGGTGGCGCCCAAGCTGACCCCGGCGGTCCTGGACCGGGCCTCGGGCCCGGCCCGGGGGCTGCCCGACACCTTTACCCGGGTTCCCGGCAACGTCCCGCCGATTGTGCGGCAGACTGCCGACACCGTCACCGCCGGCCGCGGCAGTGAATACGCCAAGGCGATGGCGATCCAGGCCTACCTGCGCTCGCCGGCCTTCACGTACTCGCTGCAGTCGCCGGTGCAGGGCGGCTACGACGGCAACGGACTCTCGGTCCTGGCCGACTTCCTGGCCCAGAAGAGCGGCTACTGCATCCACTTCGCCTCGGCCATGGCCGTGATGGCCCGGCTGGAGGGCATTCCCAGCCGGATCGCCGTCGGGTACGCGCCCGGCCGGCCGACCGGATCAACCGTCTCGGTTGCCGGCCAGGGGGCGTTGCCGGAGTACGAGGTGGATGCCCGGGACGCCCACGCCTGGCCGGAACTGTATTTCCAGGGCCTCGGCTGGGTGGCCTTCGAGCCCACGCCTTCCCGCGGCGTCGTGCCGGCCTACGCGGCGGAGCCGGCGGCTCCCAGCGGTGCCAGCACGAACGAGAACAACGACGGGTTGGTCCCCTCAAGCGACCCCAAGCCGACGACGACGCCGGCGCCGCTGCCGGTCCCGGTGCCCGGGGCCGGGGGCGGCACCGCATCGGGCAGTGTGCTGGGTCCGGTGTTGTATGGCGCGGGCGGGGTGCTCGTGCTGATCCTGCTGCTGGCCGGCCCGGCGATGCTGCGCAGCGGGTTGCGGCGCAGGCGCCTGCGGGCCGCGGCTGCGGACGCGGTGGACGGCGCCGCTCCGGCGTGGGCCGAACTGGAGGACCTCGCCGGCGACTACGGGCTGCCGCCGCAGGGCAGCGACTCCCCCCGGCTCTTCGCGTCGCGGCTGCTGGCCTCGCCGCTGCTCGGTGAAGACGGCGGAATGGATGCCCCGGCCCGGGCGGCCGTCGCGGCCCTGACCGCGGATTGTGAACGGCAGCGCTACGGCCGCCCCGGCGCCGGCGGCGGGATCCCCGGGGACACCGCGGACCACGGCAACCCGGCCGCGGACCGGATCGCCCTGGTCCGGCAGAGCCTGCGGGCCAACGCGCGCTGGTGGCCGCGGCTGCGGGCCGTGTGGCTGCCGCCGTCGCTGTTCTCCCGCTGGCGGCGCGGAGCGGCGGCGCCTGCGCGCGGCCTGCGAACAGCGGCCGGAACGCTGCGGGGCGGTGCCGCGGGAGCCCGCGCCAGGCTCCGCGGCACCGCCCGCAGGGTACGCCGGGGCTAGCCGGCGTAGGGGTCGGCGATGCCGATGTACTGCGTGTAGAGGTACTCCTCGATGCCCTCGAGGCCGCCCTCGCGGCCCAGGCCGGACTGCTTGACGCCGCCGAACGGTGCGGCGGCATTGGACACCACGCCCGCGTTCAGGCCGAGCATGCCGGTCTCGAGCCGTTCGCCCATCCGCAGCCCGCGGTTCAGGTCCTTGGTGAAGACGTACGCCACCAGGCCGTATTCGGTGTTGTTCGCCAGGCGCACCGCTTCGTCCTCGGTGTCGAAGGTGATGATCGGGGCGACCGGGCCGAAGATCTCCTCGGCCAGGATGCGGGTTCCCTCGGCGACGCCCTTGAGGATGGTGGGCTGGTAGAAGTAGCCGGGACCGTCGACGGGTGCGCCGCCGATCACGGTCTCGGCGCCGGCGGAGACCGCGTCGGTGACGAGCTCGTGGACCTTGTCCCGGCTCTTGGCATCGATCAGCGGGCCCACCTTGGAGTCGGCCTCGGTACCGCGCGCCGGGGTCATGTCCTTCATCTTGGCGGCGAACTTCTCGGCGAACTCATCGGCCACGGACTCGTGCACGATGAAGCGGTTGGCCGCGGTGCAGGCCTCGCCCATGTTACGCAGCTTCGCCAGCATCGCCCCGGTCACGGCGGCGTCGACGTCGGCGTCCTCGAAGACCACGAACGGGGCGTTGCCGCCGAGCTCCATGGAGGTCCGCAGCACGTTCTCCGAGGCGTCGGCCAGCAGCCGCCGGCCCACCTCGGTGGAACCGGTGAAGGAGAGCTTCCGGAGCCGGGAGTCCTTGATCAGCGGGCCCGTGGTGGCGCCGGCGGTGGAGGTGGGGATGACGTTCAGCACGCCGGCGGGCAGGCCGGCTTCGAGCATGACGGCGGCGAAGAGCTGCGAGGTCAGCGGCGTCAGGTTGGCGGACTTCAGCACCATGGTGCAGCCCGCGGCGACGGCGGGTGCGATCTTGCGGGTGGCCATGGCCAGCGGGAAGTTCCACGGGGTGATCAGCAGGCAGGGGCCCACCGGCTTCTTGGCCACCAGCAGCCGGGACTTGCCGTCCGGGGACACCGAGTAGCGGCCGAACGCGCGGACGGCTTCCTCGGAGAACCAGCGCAGGAACTCGGCGCCGTAGGTCACCTCACCGCGGGCCTCGGCCAGCGGCTTGCCCATCTCCAGGGTCATCAGCAGCGCGAAGTCCTCGGCCCGCTCGGTGACCATGTCGAAGGCCCGGCGCAGGATCTCGCCGCGTTCGCGCGGCGGGACCTTGGCCCAGGATTCCTGCGCCGCGGCGGCCGCGTCCAGGGCGGCGGCGCCGTCCTCGGGACCGGCGTCGGCCAGGCTCAGCAGCACCTTGCCGGTGGCCGGGTCCTCGACGTCGAACGTCTTGCCGGACGCGGCCGGACGCCACTGCCCGTCGATCAGCAGGCCGGTCGGCACGGAGGCCAGCAGCGCGGCCTCGCGCTCGGCGGTAACGGTGGGCTGGGCGGTTACAGTCACAATGACTCCCTCGTCGGCAATGGGGTGGAAAGTTTGGAGCTCTGGCGCCGGCCATGGAACGGCCGGCGGGGCGGCCCGGACCGACGGCCGCCGGCGGGCTGAACTACTGCCACGGTACTGCCGGCTTCTCGGAGGTGTCTACGCTTCCGCGCACTAGGAACCCGGGGGAACGCTGTGCAGCTGCACAAGCGAAGGGGCTCACCGGAACAGCCCGTCCTAGCGGGCCGCCAGCACGGCGGAATACAGCTCCCGCTTGCTGACCCGGGCATCCTCCGCGACGGCGGCGACGGCTTCCTTGAGGCGCATCCCCTGCGCCATCAGGGCGTTGACGGCCGCGACCTGGTCTTCCGGGCGGCCCGGCTCACGGCGGGGCGCCCCGCCGACGACGACGGCGATCTCGCCGCGGATCTCGGAGTCCTCGGCCCACCGCAGGAGTTCGCGCAGGTCCCCGCGGATGACCTCCTCGTAGGTCTTGGTCAGTTCCCGGCAGATGGCGGCGCGGCGGTCCGCGCCGAAGCGCTCATGCAGGGCCCGCAGCATCGGCTCCAGCCGGTGCGGCGCCTCGAAGAAGACCATGGTGCGCTGTTCGGCGTCGAGCTCGGCCAGGCGGCCGGCCCGCTCCCCCGCCTTCCGCGGCAGGAAACCCTCGAAGCAGAACCGGTCGGTGGGGAGCCCGGACAGCGCCAGGGCGGTCAGCACGGCCGACGGGCCGGGGACGGCGGTGACGGTGATGCCGGCCGCGACCGCGCCCTCCACCAGCCGGAAGCCGGGGTCCGAGACCGAGGGCATGCCGGCATCGGTGACCATGACCAGGGTCTTGCCCTGCCTCACCTGGTCCAGGAGCTCTCCGGTCTTGGCCGCCTCGTTGTGCTCGTGGTAGCTGATGACCCGGCCGGTGACGGTGATGCCCAGGTTCTGCACCAGCCGATGCAGCCGCCGGGTGTCCTCGGCGGCCACGATGTCCGCGGTTTCGAGCAGCCCGATCAGCCGGGCGGAGGCATCCCCGACGTTGCCGATGGGCGTGGCGGCCAGCACTACCCGGCCCGGGCCGGAGGCCGCCGGCGCGGCGGCTGGAGCGTCTGCGGGGGCAGCGGTCGGGGAGGTGTTCGGCTCGGAATCCACAGCTCCAGCCTACTGCCGCCGGGCGTGCGGGGCCGACGACGCCGGCCGGCGGCGGTAGCATGGGCATCGTGACGCAGACCCCCATGCGGCCTGCCGGGCCCGGATCAGCCGCGTCGGCGCCCGCCGATGACAGCACCCAGAGACACCCTTCCCGCCGGACCCGAAGCGGCCGTTCCGCCGCCGGCTCTGACTCCGGCCGCAACCTGGAGGGGCACCGCTGGATCAGCCGGCCGGCCGAGGCCTTCACGGTGGAGGCCCTGACCCAGCGGCTGGTCGGCAACCTCAGCAGCTGGCGCGACTACCCGCCGTCCCTGCGTCTGTGGTTCTGGCTCATCCCCACCCTGACGGCCATCCTGGGCGGTGTCCTGCGCTTCGTCCGGCTGGACAGCCCGCACAACCTGGTTTTTGACGAGACCTACTACGTCAAGGACGCGTATTCGTACCTGGTCAGCGGGTACGAGCGGGCGTGGCCGGACAAGGCCAACGATTCCTTCATCGCAGGCAACCCCGGAATCCTGCTGGACAGCCCCGAGTACGTGGTGCACCCGCCGGTAGGCAAGTGGATGATCGCGGCCGGAATGTGGCTGTTCGGGCCGGAAAGTTCCTTCGGGTGGCGGTTCGGCGCGGCCCTGACCGGCACGCTGTCGATTTTCCTGCTCGCGCTGATTGCGCAAAAACTGTTCCGCTCGCTCACGCTCGGAGCCGTCGCCGGGGTGCTCCTCGCCGTCGACGGCCACCACCTGGTGATGTCCCGGACCTCCCTGCTGGATATCTTCCTGATGTTCTGGATCCTCGCCGCGTTCGGGGCGCTGTTGATGGACCGCGACGACGGCCGGCGCCGGCTCGCGGCGAGGCTGGCCGCCCGGGCCGCCGCTGCCGGATCGCTGCCAACCCGGCTGCAGCTGGCCGCAGGCCCCTGGCTGGGGATCCGCTGGTGGCGGCTGGCCGCCGGGGTGTGCCTGGGCCTGGCCGTGGGAACGAAGTGGTCCGCCCTGTTCTTCCTGGCCGGCTTCGGCCTGCTGACCGTTCTCTGGGACCTCAGCGCGCGCCGGATCGCGGGCGTGCACGGCTGGATCGCCGGCGGCATCCTCAAGGACGGGGTGCCGGCATTCCTCAGTATCGTTCCGGTGGCGGGCCTGGTCTACCTGGCCACCTGGACCGGCTGGTTCCGCTCCAGCAACGCGTATTTCCGGCACTGGGCCGAGGGCAATCCGTCCGCCGAATGGGGCTGGATTCCCGACTCACTCCGGTCCCTGGCGCACTACCACCTCGAGGCGTACAAGTTCCATCAGGGCCTGAGTGCGGACCACCCGTACAAGGCGAGCGCCTGGAGCTGGCTGGTGATGGGCCGGCCGACGTCATTCTTCTACGAATCCCCCAAGCAGGGAACCGGCGGCTGCGACCTGCCCAGCTGCACCTCGGCCATCCTCTCGGTGGGCAACCCGCTGATCTGGTGGAGCGCCGCCATCTGCCTGGGCGTGCTGTTGTTCTGGTGGATCGGCCGCCGCGACTGGCGCGCCGGCGCGGTCCTGGCCGGCGTCGGCGCAGGCTACCTGCCGTGGTTCATGTACCCGGAACGCACCACGTTCTTCTTCTACGCCGTGTCCTTCGAACCGTTCCTGGTGCTGGCGCTGGTGTACTGCCTGGGCCTGGTCCTGGGCCGGCGCACGGATCCGTTGTGGCGGCGCCGCTCCGGCCTGCTGCTGGTGGCGGTGTTCGTCGTGGCCGCCGTGCTGCTGTCCGCCTTCTTCTATCCGGTCTGGACCGCGGAAGTGATCTCCTACCAGGACTGGCGGGCCCGGATGTGGATGCCGTCCTGGATCTAGGGCAGGATTGCTAACGGAGCCCCGGTCACCGGCCGGCCGACCCGAACGGGAGATACGCGTTGTGAGAGAAGCCAGCACCGAACTGCTCGTCGAGCTGGATCCGGAGAGCAATGTCACGGACCTTTTGCTCGAACAGCACGCCAAGGACCCCGTGCACGCGCTCTATTCCCGCAAGGGCCCCAACGGCTGGACCGATGTTCCCGCGCAGCAGTTCCTGGACCAGGCCCGGACCTTGGCCAAGGGCCTGATCGCCGGCGGGGTCGTTCCCGGCGAGACGGTGGCGGTCATGTCCGCAACCCGCTACGAATGGACCGTCGTCGACTTCGCCATCTGGTTCGCCGGCGGCGTCACCGTGCCCATCTATGAAACCTCCTCTGCCAGCCAGGTGGAATGGATCCTGCACGACTCCGGCGCGCGGCGCGTCTTCGTCGAGGACCAGGCCAAAGCCGCACTGGTCCAAGGTGTCCTGGACGCGTCCGGCCTGCTGGCGGACCGGCTGCTGGGCGTCGTCCGGATGGATTACGACGGCGCCGCCCCCAACCTCGCCAGCCTCGCCGCCGCCGGCGTCGGCGTCAGCGACGCGGAACTGGAACGGCAGCGCACCGCGGCCGGCCTCGCCGACGTCGCCTCGCTGGTCTACACCTCCGGCACCACCGGCAGGCCCAAGGGCTGCGAGATCACGCACGGCAACTTTGCCCTGGTGGCGAAGAACATTGTCCTGTTCCTGCCCGAGATCCTGCATCAGCCCTCCACCCGCACCCTGATGTTCCTGCCGCTGGCCCATGTCCTGGCGCGCGCCGTGCAGGTGATCTGCCTGACCGCCGGCACCACCCTGGGCCATACCTCCAACGCCAAGGAACTGCTTGAGGACCTGGGCACGTTCAAGCCGACGTTCCTGCTGGTGGTCCCCCGGATCTTCGAGAAGGTCTACGCCGGAGCCTCGCACAAGGCCGCCGAGGCGGGTAAGGGCAAGCTCTTCGAGGCGGCGGCCGCGGCCGCGGTGGACTACTCCAAGGCGCTCGATGCCGAGGCCCGAGGCGAGGGCGCCGGCCCCGGCCGGCTGCTGCGCGCCAGGCACGGGATCTTCGAGAAGCTGTTCTACCCGCGGCTGCGGCAGGCGTTCGGCGGACAGCTGGGCTACACCGTGTCCGGGGCCAGCCCGCTGAGCTCCACCGATGCGCACTTCTTCCGCGGCGCCGGGGTGCCGGTGCTGGAAGGCTACGGGCTGACCGAGACGACGGCGCCGTGCACCGCCAACACCCCCACCCGGACCAAGGTGGGGACCGTGGGCATCCCGGTCCCGGGGACCACCATCCGGATCGCCGACGACGGCGAGATCCTGGTCAAGGGCATCGGCGTCTTCAAGGGATACCACGCCAACGAGGCGGCCAACGCCGAAGCCTTCGTGGACGGATTCTTCCGCACCGGCGACCTCGGCTCGCTGGACAAGGACGGCTTCCTGACCATTACCGGGCGCAAGAAGGACCTGCTGGTCACCGCCGGCGGCAAGAACGTGGCGCCCGGGCCGATGGAGGAAAAGATCCGCGAGCACCAGCTGGTGGCCCAGGCCGTGGTGGTCGGTGACGGGCGGCCGTTCGTCTCCGCGCTGATCAACCTGGACCCGGAGGGCGTGCAGAACTGGTGCGCCGCGCAGCGGATCCCGGTCATGGGCGTGGCGGAAGCCGCCACCAACGACGCGGTCCGGGGGGCCCTCCAGGCCGCCGTCGACGACGCTAACACCCTGGTGTCCAAGGCCGAATCGATCCGCAGCTTCGTGGTCCTGGACGCCGACTTCACGGTCGAGTCCGGGCACCTGACCCCGTCACTGAAACTGAAGCGCTCCGCCGTCGTGCGGGATTATGAGGAGCAGATCAACCGGATCTACGGCTGAGCGCCGTTCCGGACGCTGCGGGCCGCCCCCAAACACCTCCGGCATCACGAAAGCGGCCGGCACTGCTGTGCCGGCCGCTTTCGTGATACTGCGCTGGTTTCTGGTTGAGCTGGGTGGAAAGCCCTGGGTTACGCGGAGCCGTCCCGGCCGGCGGAAGTGGTCCGGGAGTCGGGGACGGTTGCATCCTCCGCAGCGGCGTCGGGCGCCTTGACTGCGTCCGTTGTCGCTGACGTTGCGGCGCCGCCGTCGGTCTCCGCAGGCGCAACGGTGTCCGCCGTTACGTTGCGCCGCTTGAACCGGCGGCCCTTGAGGGCCGCGGCGGCATCGGCCTCGGGAGCAACGGCGTCGTTCTTGTCCTTGTCCGCGCTCTTGTCCTTGCCCGCGCTGCGGGGCGGCAGCCCCCGCCGCTTGCGGGTGGGCCAGGTGAGGATCAGGGTGAGCAGGGCCGCGAGCAGCACCAGGGCGCCGATGACGATCCCGGCGTCGCTCCAGAACTGGCCGGGGAACAGCCTGATCAGGGTGTCCTGCAGGGAGAACGTCCAGGTGCCGTTGGCGAAGAAGATGCGGTGGAACTCGGTGAAGAACTGTTCCCAGCCCAGCACCGCCAGCACGCCGAGACCGATGATGATCACCAGGGTGGCGATCGAGCCGGCGAAGAGGCCGCGGCGGACGCCGCCGACGCTGCGCCGGCGCAGGTAGAGGATGGCGATCAGGCTGAGGATGGCCAGCAGGGTGCCGGCACCGAAAGCGGACAGCATGACAACCTTGACGTCGGCCATGTGGCTGACTTCGCCGCTCTTGAAGAGCTTTTCGCCGCTGCGGTTGACCAGTTCGCCGAGGTAGCGCGGACCCGACCAGTTGCCCAGGTAATCCACGGCGTAGGAACCGTAGGTCATCCGGTCATCGGTGTTGAAGCCGTAGCCGTCGCCCGGGAAGCCGGGCCGGTTGTACTCCGCCCAGAGGAACAGCGGGCTGGTCACGGCCCGCACCGCCAACACCAGCAGGATCACCGGGAAGCAGACGGCCAGCAGCACCTGCATGACCCGCGGCGCCACCGGCTTGGCGTTCGCCGCGTGCTCGCGTTCGGCGTTGCGGCGTTCCACCTCTTCCCGGGGCGGGCGGACCTGCAGGGCCGAGGTGGGCAGCGGCTCGTTGAAGCCCTCGTCCCGGGCCGTGTCCCCGCGTTCGGCGGCGAGGCGCTCGGCCCGCCGTCCCTGGCGTTCGCCGACGGGAGCCGCGGGCCGCTCCCCGCGCTCCCCCCGGTCCCCGCGCTCTTCGTGCTCCGGGGCGGCGGCACCCGCGGACTTCATCCAGTCGAAGGCGGGCTCGTCCGTGTCCCCGGCGGGGTCCAGGATTGGCTCCTGCCGGTTCGGAGGGGTGGGACTCTTTTCAGTCACTGCAGCTTCGCTTCCGTTGGATTCCGCGCTGCCGCGGCGTCGAGCCGGGCTGCGCCACTTATCTGTTCTTGAGACTACCGTCAGGGCCTTCGCCCCGGCGTGCTGCCACCCCGGGGCGGCCCGGATTCCCAGCCAATCTTCGGACTTCGCGTTGCCTCGTTTTGCATACTGCTGGTTTGCGTAGTGCTAGTTGGCGTACTGGGCCCACGGGATGTTCCAGTCGCCGTAGCCGTCGTCGAACGCGGCGAAGTCGCCCTCGGTGTTGACCACCTGGACCACGTCGCCGGCGGTCATGTTGTCGAAGACCCACTGGGCGCCGTCCGGGCCGAGCCCGATGCAGCCGTGCGAGAGGTTGGTCTTGCCGATGAACGGCAGGGCGGAGTCCGTGGCCTGGTGGATGAACTCGCCGCTGGGGGTCAGCCGGGTGGCGAAGTTGACGTCGAGTTCGCCGTAGTAGGCGGGGTCGCCGGGCTTGAGCCCGATCGAGGCGGCACTCATGTGCTCCACCCGGTACTTTTCCATCAGCACCAGGTAGCCGCGCGCGGACGGGAACCGGGTGTCGCCCATGGTGGAGGGCCACTCCCCGACCTGCTGGTCATTGATGAAGGCCTTGAAGGTGTGCGCGGTGGCGTCCGCGATGGCGGTCTTCTTGTCCCCGATGTGGACGGTGACCTTTTTGTTGAAGTTGCCGATCTGGCCCTTACCGAGGTCCACGCCGAACAACTGCATGTCCATGGTGATGGTGCTGTTGGCCGCCCAGAAGTTCTCCGGCCGGTACCGGACCATGGTGTTGCTGAACCAGTGGAACGCGCCGGCCTGGCCGGAGGTGGAGGTGATCTTGATGGCCTTCTCCACGGCGTCGCGGTTCAGGACCGGCTCGCTGAAGGTGATCTGGATCGGCTGGGCGACGCCCACCTTCATCCCGTCCAGCGGGTAGATCGCGGCGTCGGCCTCGTTGGCGGTGGAGACGGTGGTGAAGCTGCGGGTGGAGGTGGTGCTCCGGCCGGCGCCGTCGATGACCGTGGAGGTGAAGGTGTACCGGGTGTTGAACTTCAGCGGCCCGGTGGCGGTCCAGCCGGAGCCGTCCGCGGTCACGGCGCCGTCCACGGCACCGCCGGACTCGCTGGTCAGGGACGCCCGGTCGATCCGGCCGTTGCCGACCTTCAGGGTGACCGGCAGGGCAGGGTTGACGGCCGTGGCGGCGTCCGCGGGAACGGCAGTCAGCTGGACCGGCGGCACCACCGGGAAGGCCAGGCCCTGCGTCGAGCGCTCCGGAGAGCCGGCCTCGGAGGCAAAGGACGGGTGGGCCAGCGGTCCGGCCGCGGCAAAGACACCGCCGCCGGCCGCGAGGACGCAGACAGCGGCCAGGACGATGGCCTTGCGGCGGGTGCTCCAGGTTTTTGAGACGATCACAATACTCGGGTCCTTCCAGACATCACCTTGCCAGCATAGGTGCATTTCGACGGCCGGCCCGGGCGTCCCGTGGCACAATCCGGTCACAAAAAGGCCCCGGACCGCGGCGGTGCCAGCGGTCCGGGGCCTCGTGGGGCCTGCCGTCGGGGGCGGGCCTAGTAGCGGTAGTGCTCCGGCTTGAACGGGCCGGCGACGTCCAGGCCGAGGTATTCGGCCTGTTCCTTGCTCAGCTCGGTCAGCGTCACGCCGAGGGCGTCGAGGTGCAGCCGGGCGACCTTCTCGTCAAGGATCTTCGGCAGCACGTAGACCTGCTTTTCGTACTCGCGGTCACCCTCCGGCTGACCGGCCTTGGTGAAGAGCTCGATCTGCGCGATCGTCTGGTTCGCGAAGGAGTTGCTCATGACGAACGACGGGTGGCCGGTGGCGTTGCCGAGGTTCAGCAGCCGGCCCTCGGACAGGACGATGATGGACTTCCCGGCGTCCGTGCCCTCGTCAAAGACCCACTCGTGCACCTGCGGCTTGATCTCGACCTTCCGGATGCCCGGGATGCGGGCCAGGCCGGCCATGTCGATCTCGTTGTCGAAGTGGCCGATGTTGCCGACGATGGCCTTGTCGCGCATGCCGGCCATGTGCTCGGCCAGGATCACGTCCTTGTTGCCGGTGGTGGTGATGAAGATGTGGCCCTCGGCGAGCACGCTTTCCAGCGTCGCGACCTGGTAGCCGTCCATCGCCGCCTGCAGGGCGCAGATCGGGTCGATTTCGGTCACGATGACGCGCGAGCCCTGGCCGCGGAACGCCTCGGCCGCGCCCTTGCCGACGTCGCCGTAGCCGCAGACGACGGCGACCTTGCCGCCCATCAGCACGTCCGTGGCCCGGTTGATGCCGTCCGGCAGGGAGTGGCGGATGCCGTACTTGTTGTCGAACTTGCTCTTGGTGACCGAGTCGTTGACGTTGATCGCCGGGAACAGCAGCTTGCCCTGTTCGGCGAGCTGGTAGAGGCGGTGGACGCCCGTGGTGGTTTCCTCGGTGACGCCCAGCAGGCGGGAGCCGATCCGGGTCCACTTCTGCGGGTCCTTTTCCAGCGAGGCGCGCAGCACGGACAGGAAGACCCGGCCTTCCTCGGATTCGTCATCGGACGTCGCCGGCACGGCGCCGAGGGCTTCGAACTCCGCGCCCTTGTGCACCAGCATGGTGGCGTCGCCGCCGTCGTCGAGAATCATGTTTGGTCCCAGGTCCGGGTTGCTGTCCGCGCCGGGCCAGGTCAGGATCTGCTCGGCGGTCCACCAGTATTCGTCGAGGGTCTCGCCCTTCCAGGCGAACACCGGGACGCCCTGCGGGTCCTCGATGGTGCCCTTGCCGACGACGACGGCCGCGGCGGCCTCGTTCTGGGTGGAGAAAATGTTGCAGGAGGCCCAGCGGACCTCGGCGCCGAGTGCGGTGAGGGTCTCGATCAGCACGGCGGTCTGGACCGTCATGTGCAGGGATCCGGCGATCCGGGCGCCCTTGAGCGGCTGGCTCGGGCCGAACTCCTCGCGCAGGGACATCAGGCCGGGCATCTCGTGCTCGGCGAGGCGGATCTGGTGCCGGCCGGCCTCGGCCAGCGAGATGTCGGCAATCTTGTAATCGAACGTCATGGGAATCCTTTGGACTAGCCGGGATGATGCTGTTGGGACTGCTGGTTATTCGGTGCCGGAGCGCAGGCCGATGGGCCGAAGGTGGCCCTTTATCGCCGCCGCGTCCGGGCCGGCATGACTATTCCGCGGCGTGCCGGGGACCGCTGGGGGCCTGGCCGGCCTGCTGCTGTGCCGTC
>DASSXE010000151.1:0-3472 GCA_035704125.1 Arthrobacter sp. | reverse complement strand
CGTGGACGACCGCTGGATGTCACCGGACTTCCAGTACCACGAGCTCATCCGCGAATCCGGGATGGAACTGCTGGAGAAGGCCAAGACGAGTGCAAAGAGCCAGGCCCCCGACGTCGACGTTGACGTCCAGTTGCGGCACGGAAGTCCCGGCTCTGGCCTGCGCGAGGCCTCGAAAGAAGCCTCCATGGTTGTCGTCGGCGCCCACGATAAACACTGGATGGACGGCGGACCCATGACGGACCGCGCCCTCCAGATCGTGACCGCCTCGGACAGCCCGGTGGCCGTCATCCCGAGTACACCCGGCACCGGCAGCCACGGCGTCGTGGTGGGGGTGGACGGATCGGAAGAATCGTTGCAGGCCGTGGCGTTCGCCGCCGCCGAGGCTGACCGCGGCGGCGACGAACTGACCGTGGTCCTGGCCTTCCGCAGCCCGGCCCGCTGGGTTGAGCACCAGCTGCCCGAAAGCGGACTCGCCGAGACGATTGTCGAAGAGGACCGGATTGCCTTGGCCGAATCGGTGGCAGGACTCGGGGACAAGTACCCGGACCTGGTGATCCACCAGCGCCTCGAAACCGACACCGAGCCGGCGAAAGCGCTCACTGACCTGGCGCGGGATGCACGCCTGCTGGTGGTCGGCAGCCGCGGCCGTGGCGGCTTCTCCCGGCTGGTGCTTGGCTCCACGGCCCACGCCGTCCTGCTGAACGTGACCAGCCCCACCGTCGTGACGCGGGTGCACAAGGTCAAGCACGGGGACTGAGCCGCCAACGCCTGCGGTTACCCGGGGAGCCCCCTTCACGGAGGGGGCTTTCCGCTGTCTTGGCCGGGTGGGAGGATGTTGCCGTGGATTCCCTTTTCAATTTCGTCGGCCACTACTGGTGGCTTGTGTTTCCGATCAGCGCACTCGTGGGCGGCTGGGCCCGTTCCTGGAGCAAGGCCGCCGAACGTCGGCACCGCCGGAAGGTGGAACTGTACCGGCTCAGGAACCACCAGACCGAAGTCGAGCAGGCCGGCAGGAGCCAGGTGCAGGCACTTCTGGACGCCCACGATGCGGTCAACCGGCGCTGGCTGGACTACGAACTGGACGTCGGCAAGCTGATCGATTTCCCCGTGATGACGGATGTGCGAGAGCCCCTCACTGTGGCGTTCCTGAGGGCCAAACGCGAAGCCGACGGACTCCGGCCCGCCACCGCCGCCGACATGTCGACGGCGGCCCGGCTGGCGGAGTACCGGGCAGCGGTGCGCGGCTTCGAGCTGGCCTTCGACGTCGCCGAGCGCGAGGCCCGGCGGATCAGGGACAGCAATTTCACCGGCCCGGAACGCGAGCGGCTCGCCACTGCCCGGAAGCTGCTGCGGATCGCCTCCGATGCGGCCGCCACCCCGGCGGAACGGCAGACAGCCTACAAGCGGGCCAGACGGGAGCTGGACGGCCTGATCGTGCTGCCGGAAGCAACGCTGGCCTCCCTGGAGGGGAAGATCGCCGGCATGCTCGACGCGGGCCAGGCCCGCAGCCGTCCGCCCGCCTGAGCCGCGGCGGCCCACGGCGGCGGCACACCATGTTTTGCCCAGCATCCATTGGCACGTACGATCTATTGGGTTTCAGGACAGCTTTGGTGAACCGCGCAAGGGATTCCAGCTAAACGGCGGATGAACAGTGACCAACAAGGCCGCCAGGGGAATGAAACTGCTGACCGTCGACTCTGCAGATTGGGCAACAGGTGGAAATCACCGTAATGGTGGCGCTAGTCATATCGCTGGCGCTGTTCTTCGACTTCACAAACGGCTTTCATGACACCGCGAACGCGATGGCTACGCCCATCGCCACCGGCGCCATCAAACCGCGGACCGCGGTCGCATTGGCGGCGGTGCTCAACCTGGTCGGTGCGTTCCTGTCCACCGAGGTGGCGAAGACCGTCTCCGGCGGCATCATCCGGGAAGGCGCCGACGGCATCCAGATCACCCCGGACATCATCTTCGCCGGCCTGATGGGCGCGATCCTCTGGAACATGGTCACTTGGCTCAAGGGCCTCCCGTCCAGCTCCTCGCACGCACTCTTCGGCGGCCTGATCGGTGCGGCCATCGCCGGCATCGGCCTGCACTCGGTGAACTTCACCTCCGTGGTCCAGAAGGTCCTGCTGCCGGCCGTCATCGCGCCGATCATCGCCGCCGCCGTCGCCTACCTCTGCACCCGGCTGGCCTACGCGCTGACCGCCCGGCACGATCCGGAGACCGGCAGCAAGCTGACCCAGAAGCGCGGCGGGTTCCGTACCGGACAGATCTTCACGTCCAGCCTGGTGGCCCTCGCGCACGGCACCAACGACGCGCAGAAGACCATGGGCATCATCACCCTGGTCCTGATCTCCGCCGGCAGCCAGGCCCCCGGCTCCGGCCCGCAGCTCTGGGTGATCGCAGCCTGCGCCCTCGCCATCGCCATCGGCACCTACTCCGGCGGCTGGCGGATCATCCGGACCATGGGCTCGGGCCTCACCGAGGTCAAGCCCGCACAGGGCTTCGCCGCCGAAACCAGCACCGCCGCGGCCATCCTCGCCTCCTCGCACCTGGGCTTCGCCCTGTCCACCACGCACGTGGCGTCCGGCTCCGTGATCGGCTCAGGCATGGGCCGCCGTGGCACCACCGTGCGCTGGGGGACTGCCGGCAAGATCGTGATCGGCTGGCTCTTCACCCTCCCCGCGGCCGGCATCGTCGGCGCGCTGACGGCCCTGCTGGTGCACACCGGAACCGTCGGCTTCATCATCGCCGCCGTCGCCGGGACGGCCGCGGTGGTCTACATGTTCGTTGCGTCCCGTAAATCGCACGTCGGCCACCACAACGCCGTCGAGGTCGAAGAGGCCGGCCAGGCCATCCGGTTCGCGAAGAAGAAGGCAGCAGCGGTCAGCCGCGGCAACAACTCCAAAGGCGGCCGGAAATGAAATGGCTTGAACTCCTCCAGGTAGCGGGGGCCACCCTCGTCGCCGCGGTCACCGTCACCGTCCTGTACGCCCTGGGGGTCCGGCTCACCGCCATCGCCGGCGACACGCGGACCCAGCAGCCGGCCTGGGTACGGCCGCTCTCCTACGCCTGCTTCGCCCTCTGCGGAACCGCCGTGCTGTTCGGGCTGTACCTGATCATTCCGTACTTCTCCAAGTAGCCCGCCGGCCCTCCGGGGGCCTCTGGGAACCGCGGCCGGGACTGGCTAGGCTGGGCCCATGGCGGACTTCCAATACTTCGTTGCGGCCTCGCTCGACGGCTTCATCGCCACCACCGGGGACGACCTGGACTGGCTGCTGCAGTTTGACGGTTTCGCCGGCGGCAAGGAAAGCTACGACGCCTTCCTGTCCGACGTCGGCTGCGTGGCCATGGGCGGGGAGACCTACACCTGGCTGCTCAGGCATCTGTCCGAGGGCTGGCCGTACCCCGGTATCCCGTGCTGGGTCTTCACCCACCACGAGCACCCGGTCCCGCCCGGCGCGGACAT
>DASSXE010000065.1:0-18335 GCA_035704125.1 Arthrobacter sp. | reverse complement strand
ATCGCGCCACCGGGCAAACCGAAAATGTCCTCGACGCCGAGTTCTTCGAGCGCGCGGACGATTGCTTGCGAGCCGGTCATCACCGTCGGGGGTACGACGTTGTTCGGCCCAAGGACGGGAGAGGCAGCAGCATGCTCGACGACGGCGGTGTCGGCCGGTCGTTCGACGCGTTCCGGAGCTTTGTGCGCTCCAGCGGACTTTGAAGCCATCAGCGAGGGGCTGATCGGCGATCCTTTGCTCATCGGACTCTTCCTTTGGTGGATCTTCGGGTGGATCTTCGGTGATCTGGGTGGTGCGGGGTGATGGGAATAAAAAAACCCCTCAGCCTGCCGGCTCTTCGAGGGGTTTGCGCGTGACGGTTCGTTACCAGGAGAGGCTATGAGGCCACGCGCTTGGTAAGGACGACGGATACACCTGCAGCAGCGCCGGCGGTAACGATTGCGGTCATGCGTTCAGTTTTCCCTCTGAGCGAGACGGGTGTCAACGAGGTTGCCCGCCGTCTCACTATTTGGACATCATTGTCCACCTGCTGAACGCGTCGGGGCCGCGGCGGTGCGCCGCGGCCCCTGCCGGGTGCTACCCGCAGTACGCGCCGGTGGAGGCGCTGTGGACCAGCTTGGCGTACTTGGCCAGGACGCCTTTGGTGAACTTCGCCGGCAGCGGCTGCCAGCCTTCCTTGCGTGCCTCGAGCTCGGCCGGCTCGACCAGCAGGTCGAAGGACCGGGCAGCGATGTCCACGCGAATCCGGTCGCCGTCCTTGACGAAGGCAATCGGGCCGCCGTCGGCCGCCTCCGGCGCGACGTGGCCGATGCAGAGGCCCGTGGTTCCGCCGGAGAAACGGCCGTCGGTGAGGAGCAGGACGTCCTTGCCGAGGCCGGCGCCCTTGATCGCACCGGTGATGGCGAGCATCTCGCGCATCCCGGGGCCGCCCTTGGGGCCTTCGTAGCGGATGACGACGACGTCGCCGGCCTTGATCTGCCCCTTGTCGAGGGCGTCCAGGGCGCCCTGCTCGCGTTCGAAGACGCGGGCGGTGCCCTCGAAGACGTCGGCGTCGAAGCCGGCGCTCTTGACGACGGCGCCTTCCGGAGCCATCGAGCCGTGCAGGATAGTGATGCCGCCGGTCTTGTGGATCGGGTTGTCCATCGCCCGGAGAATCTTCCCGTCCAGGTCCGGCGGGTTGATCGCGGCGAGGTTCTCCGCGACAGTTTTTCCGGTGACGGTCAGGCAGTCGCCGTGCAGCAGCCCGGCATCGAGCAGCGCACGCATGATGACCGGGACGCCGCCGATCTTGTCGACGTCGGTCATCACGTAACGGCCGAAGGGCTTGAGGTCGCCCAGGTGCGGGATCCTGTCGCCGATGCGGTTGAAATCGTCCAGGGTCAGTTCGACCTCCGCCTCGCGGGCGATGGCCAGCAGGTGCAGGACGGCGTTGGTGGACCCGCCGAAGGCCATGGTCACGGCGATGGCGTTCTCGAAGGCCTTCTTGGTCATGATGTCCCGGGCGGTGATGCCCAGCCGGAGCAGGTTGACCACGGCCTCGCCGGACTTGCGGGCGAACTCATCACGGCGGCGGTCTGCCGACGGCGGCGCGGCGGAGCCGGGAAGGGACATGCCGAGGGCTTCGCCGATGCAGGCCATGGTGTTGGCGGTGTACATGCCGCCACAGGCACCTTCACCCGGGCAGATGGCCTTTTCGATGCGGGTCAGGTCTTCCATGCTCATCTTGCCGGCGGCGCAGGCGCCCACGGCCTCGAAGGCATCGATGAGGGTGACTTCCTTCTCGGAGCCGTCCTCGAGCTTGACCCAGCCGGGCATGATGGAGCCGGCGTAGAGGAACACGCTGGCGAGGTCCAGCCGGGCGGCGGCCATCAGCATGCCGGGCAGGGACTTGTCACAGCCGGCCAGCAGAACCGAGCCGTCGATGCGTTCGGCCTGCATGACGGTCTCGACGGAGTCGGCAATGACTTCGCGCGACACCAGGGAGAAGTGCATGCCCTCGTGGCCCATGGAGATGCCGTCTGAGACGGAGATGGTGCCGAACTGCATCGGGAAGCCGCCGCCGGCGTGGACGCCTTCCTTGGCGCCCTGGGCCAGCCGGTTCAGCGAAAGGTTGCAGGGGGTGATCTCGTTCCAGGAACTGGCCACGCCCACCTGGGGTTTGGCGAAGTCGTCGTCGCCCATGCCGACCGCGCGGAACATGCCGCGTGCGGGCGCGGCGTGGATGCCGTCGGTGACTACCCGGCTGCGGGGCTTGATGTCCGGCTTGGTTGCTGCTGCTGTTTCGGTGTCCTGACTCATGGCTCAAAGTCTAGGGCTCCCCCGCGGGTGCCAACGAGCCGGACAGGCTGATTAAGCGACAAAAGCGGAATATTTCGCCCGCATCGTGGACGTTCGTCTCATTCTTCGGACGCGACAGGCAGCCCATCCGACAGTCCGTGATCTCCATCACGGAGTTCCGGGGCCTGGGCGACCGCCAGCGCCTCCGCCTGCAGCAGGGCGATCACCTCCTGGATGGTAGTGCGTGCGGCGGCCTCTGGCCGGGCCAGCACCACGATGCTCCGGCTGGCCTTGACGCCGCGGAGCGGACGGAGCACGAAGCCTCGGCCCTGGTTCTTCAGCGCGGTGTACCGCGGGAGCAGGCTGAGCCCGTGGCCGGCGCTCACCAGGGCCTCGAGGACGCGCAGGTCCGGAAAGAGCTGGGCGCGCTGGGCCGGCGCATCGGCCTGCATCTCGATCTGCCGCAGCACCGTATCGAACGGGAATCCGTCCGGCACTCCCATCCAAGGACATCCGATCACGTCCTGGGCGGTCAGCGTGGCCTTGGCCGCCAACGGATGGCCGGCGGGCACCGCGACGTCCAGGGGCTCGTCCAGCAGCGGCACTACCTGCAGGCCCTGCCGGGCGAAGACCTCCGGGCCGTCCACGCTGTGGGCCAGGACGACGTCGTAATCCGCCGCCAGGGCGGCGAAGCCGGCAACGCCGGGATCCTCGAAGTGGGCTTCGAAGCGGAGCCCGTCGATGTCCTTGACCCGGTGCAGCAGTCCCGGCAGGAACATCTCCGCGGCGCTGGGGAAGAATGCCGCCTTGACCCGCGTCTGCCACCCCCGCCGGTAGGTGTCAATAGTGGCCTCCGCCCGCGCCATGGCGGTGGACACCTCGGCAGCGGCACCGGCCATCGCCACTCCGGCCTCAGTCAGCCGGACTCCCCGGCCGGACTTCTCGACCAGCACCACGCCGAGCTCCTCCTGCAGCGTCTTGAGCTGCTGCGAGACTGCCGATGGGGTGACCTGCATGGCCTCGGCGGTAGCCCCCACCGTGCCGCGGTCCGCCAGCTCGCGGAGTATCCGCAGCCTCTTGAAATCCATGAGGCGAGGCTACACGGGACGCCCCGGCGATGCTGGACAGCCGAGTTGGGCCGGACGTAACGTCAAGCAACGGCAACCCTGCCGCCCGAGAAAAGGATTCGGCCATGGATTGGATTATCTGGCTCATCGTCATCGTGCTGATTGTGGCGGTGGTGTGGTGGCTGCTGAACCGTAATAACTCCCGCGGCAACGAGTCCCGCAGCGCCGGCGCTCCCCCGGCCGCCGCAGCCACTCCCGAGCCGGCCGTGGACTCTCCCGTGGAGACGGCCCCTCCGGCCCGTACCGAGACGCACCACGGCGCCCACGCCGCCGAAGAGCCCCCTGCGCCGGTACACCACAGCGAATACACCGAACCGCACGCACCCACCCTCCCCGGGGCGGAATCGGCGGCCGCCGAGGCGGAGACGCTGCAGGCGGCAGCCTCATCCGCCGCCACCGAAGGGTCGGCCAGCCACGCCGCCGCCCCGGCGCCGGAGCAACCGGCCGAGCCGGCCGGACACCTCGCCGCCGAGGAGCCCTATGGTGCGGGCTCGGCAGCGCCGGCGGCCGACGGCAGCGGACCTGGCGGTTACACCGTCAAGGGTGACGCCGCGACTATGACCTATTACGAGGAGACCAGCCCCGGGTTCGAGGAGACCCGCGCCGCGGTCTGGTTCGAATCCAGCGCGCACGCCGAGGCCGCCGGATTCCGTCCACCCCGCCGCGCCAGGCTGTGACCACCGCGGATGTGGCTCACTTCACACGGAAGGAGCTCTTCGCCCACTGCGCCCGGCCGGGCCGCTGGCGGCTTCCGGGGGCGCGGCGAAGGCTGCTGCATCCTTGATTTTCCGCGGCTTTTGCATGGTTGGACTGCCAGCGGGAATGGTGCCCGGCGTCGATTTCGCACTCCGGGAAATCTCGTGTAGAGTTTCATGTCGTTGCGGAGAACACCGCGGGAAATAAAAAGCCCGGGGGGAACGAAAACAACAGCTGCACCTCTAGCTCAACTGGCAGAGCAATTGACTCTTAATCAATGGGTTCCGGGTTCGAGTCCCGGGGGGTGCACCACAGGAAAACCGCTCCAACACCGACGAAAGTCGGGTTGGGGCGGTTTTTGTTTGTCCCCGCGTTCCCTAGCGCAGCCGCAGCCGGCGGCTCCGCAGGCCCAGCGCGGCTGATGCCGACACCAGGACGCCGCCGCCGGTCAGCAGCACCGCCCCGAGACCGGCTCTTCCCTGGTCCTCTTCCTGGGCGGGCGGTGTATCTGGGCCGGCGGTCGCTGCCGGACGCGACGGCACAGCAGTGGGGGTCGATTTAGGGCCGGACGCCGTCGCTGCCGGGGCGGCTGAGCTACCCGGAGCGCCGGGCGCCGCGGGGGCCGTCGTCACTGCGCCGGGGACGCCCTGGGCCGGGGTGGGCGACGTGACCGGCACCGCGGGCGGAACGGCGGGAACCGGCACGGGCGCCGGCGCAGGCGCGACGGTCGGGGCCGGGCTGGGTGCCGGGGCAGGTTTGGTGGTGGCAGAAGGCCGGGGACTCGTCGACGCCGCCGGCTGGCAGGGCCCCAGCGGGAGCAACAGCACCGGTGCGCAGGGGTCCGCCGCGGCCGGGGCGGCAACGGCCAACGTCGAGAGGGAAACCGCGGCCAGGGCACCGAGTACAACGGCCGTGACGGAACCCGGGAAGCTTCTGCGCAGCGTCATGTCAGGGTCCGGCCGGCCACTAGCCCTGCACGGGAACGGCGGGCAGGAAGAAGAGCGGCAGCGCGAGCTGGACCGGGTCGACGCCCACGGGCTCGTCGAGCAGCTCGTTGATCGAAGTCTGCCCTTCCAGCTCGGGCGGGGTCGGAATATCCATACCAAAACCCTATGTGAGCACGCCGCGCTGACGCGGCTGTGACACGCACGCCACGATCCGTGGCGCTGCGGGAGTGCTAGGAGAGGGTGCTGGCGTCCGCCGGGACCGGCGGCACAGCGGCGGTGACGATGTCTTTGGCATCGGTCGAGGAGATGCGGTTGGCCAGTTCCCGGACGACGGCCTGCAGTTCGTGGCGCAGCGAGTCGGGATCAATGGAAGCCGCGGCCAGCACGGAGCGTTCCATGTCGGCGGCGGCAACAACGGCTTCGCGGCCGCGGTCCGTCAAGGTGACGACGTGGCTGCGGCGGTCCGAGGCGCTGCGCTCCCTGGAGATGTGGCCGTGGGCCTCAAGCCTGCTGAGGGTCTTACCCATGGTTTGGGCCTGCACGCGCACCAGCTGCGCCAGCTGCGCCTGGGTCATGGGACCGTGGACGGAGAGCACTTCCATTGCGATGACCCCCGCGTGGGTAAGGCCAATCGCTCCCAGCTTTTCGTTCCAGGAGTGCTCTACCAGGCGTGCTGCCGTGGACAATAGGCGGCCCGTGGGCCAGCGATCCAAATCGGGCATACCAAAGAGTATAACGAATCTGCGATTCGTCGTCGGATGCGGCGCTCACTAAGCTTTAGATTCCGCACCGTGCCGACGTCTTTCTACCCCGCCTTCCAATTAGGAGCAACCATGACAGACCGCCTCGTTCCCGGGGATACCGCGCCCAATTTCAGCCTCCAGGACTCCACCGGCCGGACCGTCGGCCTCAAGGACTTCCGTGGCCGCAACACGGTGATCTACTTCTACCCGGCCGCCGCGACGCCAGGCTGCACCAAGCAGGCCTGCGACTTCAGGGACTCCCTGTCCTCGCTCGCCGCCGCGGGCTACGACGTCGTCGGGGTCTCCCCCGATCCCGTGGCCAAGCTCGCCCGCTTTGCCGAGGATGAGGGCCTGACCTTCCCGCTGTTGTCCGACCCGGAGCACACGGTGGCGGAGGCATACGCCGCCTGGGGCGAGAAGAAGAACTACGGCAAAACCTACGACGGCCTCATCCGCTCCACCGTAGTGGTGGACCCGGACGGCAAGGTCAGCCTGGCCCAGTACAACGTGCGGGCCACGGGCCACGTGGCTAAGCTGCGCCGGGACCTCAAGCTCGATCTGTAGAATGGTCCGAAGCGTCCCACGCCGGGTCCCGTCAGGGCCCGCGGACGGCGCCGCGCGCGAGTGGTGGAATTGGTAGACACGCAGGATTTAGGTTCCTGTGCCTTCGGGCGTGGGGGTTCAAGTCCCCCCTTGCGCACACTGAAGAACCCCGGTCCCCGGACCGGGGTTCTTTGCGTTCCCGGGCTCCCCCCGAACAGCGCCGCCGGCACCGCCCGGCCGGCCGAAAAAAAGTTTTGTGAATCCCACCCATCCCTTTCCGGCGGTCGCCCGAATATCCATTGAGACACCAACCAAGGGTCGGTGCCTGGCAGTCGAAAAAAGGCCGCAGCGGCAAAGACGTCCGCTGCACGCAGCAGATCGGCACAACTAAGGAGATTCACAATGCAGACCATCAAGCGCACCACGCTCGCCGTTTCGGGCATCGCAGCCGTTGCCATGATCAGCCTCACCGCCTGCGGCGGATCCACCTCGGGTTCCTCCAGCTCGTCGGCTCCGGCAGCGGCCCCGTCCGCCTCGAGCATGGCGGCTTCCCCCTCGATGAGCGCTTCCCCGTCGATGAGCGCCTCCGCCGGCGCCATGGATGCGGCCTCCAGCCTGGTTGGCCCGGGCTGCAGCGCCTACGCCGCCAAGGTTCCCAGCGGTGCGGGTTCGGTCTCCGGCATGGCGCTGGACCCGGTAGCCACCGCAGCGTCCAACAACCCGATCCTGACCACCCTGACCGCTGCCGTCTCCGGCAAGCTCAACCCGAAGGTCAACCTGGTCGACACCCTGAACGGCAGCGAATTCACCGTCTTCGCCCCCACCGATGACGCGTTCAAGAAGATCGACGCCGCCACGATCGACAAGCTCAAGACGGACGATGCCCTGCTGAGCAAGATCCTGACCTACCACGTTGTCCCCGGTAAGATCAGCCCGGACCAGATCGTCGGCACCCACAAGACGGTCGAGGGTGGCTCCGTCACCGTCACCGGCAGCAAGGACTCGCTCATGGTCGACGGCGCCAACGTCGTCTGCGGTGGCGTGAAGACCGCCAACGCCACGGTGTACATGGTCGACTCGGTGCTGATGCCGAAGTAAGACCCCCAAACCTCCTGACCCGGGCCCAGCCTGACTCCCTGGACCCAACCGGAGAAACGAAGGCCCGCGCCGTTCGGTGCGGGCCTTCGCCGTGCGTGCACCCTTTTCCACCGGGGCGGTCCACTAGACTGGGGCTGATTCCGCAGCAGGCGGCCTAACCGTTCCAGAGGTGATTCCTTCAGTGCCCAGCAGTACCGCGCCCACTACCGGTCCGCGCAGGACGGTCCGCCGCCTCACCGCCGGCCTCGGCGCCCTGCTGCTCCTGCTGCCGATCGCTGCATGCACCGGCACCCCCGGCCCCACGCCGTCGTCGTCCGCGGCCTCAACGGCCGGGCCCACGGCAACGTTTACCTTCGGCACCGCGTCACGCCCGCTGGGGCTGGACCCGGCCCTGGTGTCCGATGTGGACTCCTACCGCATCACCCGGCAGATCCTTGAGGGCCTGGTGGGCGTGGACCAGACCAGCGGCAAGCCCACTCCCCTGCTGGCGACGGAATGGAATGCCAGCGACGACGGCCGGACCTATACCTTCAAGCTGCGGGACAACGTCACCTTCCAGGACGGCACACCCTTCGACGCAGCGGCGGTCTGCACCAACTTCAACCGCTGGTTCAACTTCTCCGAGGCTCTCCGCAAGCAGGCGCCCGGCACCACCTTCAAGGGGGTTTTCAAGGCCCACGCGGACCAGGCGTCGCTGTCGATCTACAAGGGCTGCACCCCGCTTGCGGCCGGCAGTGTCGAGATCGACCTGACCCAGCCGTTCACGGGGTTCCTGCAGGCCCTGACCCTGCCGGCCTTCGCGATGTCCTCGCCGCGGGCACTCGCGGCGCAGTCCGCCGACGTCCTGAACCAGACCCGCGACGGCCAGCCGGTGTCCGCGTACGCCCTGAAACCGGTAGGCACCGGCCCCTACGTCTTCAGCTCCTGGGACAACGACACCGTCACCCTGTCAAGCAACAAGGGGTACTGGGGGGACAAGGGGCAGATCGCCACCATCAACTTCGTTACCTATGACCACCCGCAGACCCGGATGCAGGCCCTGTTGGACGGCAAGATCGATGCGTACGACTCCGTCACGGTGGGCAACTTCGACCAGTTGGTCAAGCGCGGCAAGCAGATCATCCAGCGCGATCCGTTCTCGGTCATGTACCTGGGCATGAACCAGGACATCCCCGCGCTGCAGGACCTGAAGGTGCGCCAGGCCATCGAAATGGCGCTGGACAAGGACACCCTGATCCGCAAGTTCTTCATCGACAACACCTCCGCCGCCTCGCAGTTCGTGCCGCCGAAGCTGAGCGGCTTCAACAACAACGCCCCGTCGCTCGGGTATGACCCGGCCAAGGCGAAGGACCTCCTCGCCCAGTCCACTTACAAGGGCGAGGAGTTGAAGTTCTACTACCCGCTGAACGTCACCCGGCCCTACCTGCCGACCCCGGAGAAGGTCTACGCCGAGATCAGTCGCCAGCTCACCGCCGTCGGCCTCAACATCAAGCCCGTACCGGTGGACTGGTCCGACGGGTACCTGCAGAAGGTCACCTCCCCCGGAGACCACGCGCTGCACCTGCTCGGCTGGAACGGTTCCTACGCCGACCCGGATAACTTCGTCGGTCCGCTGTTCGGCGAGAAGACCGGCGAGTTCGGCTACCAGGATCCGCAGGTCTTCTCCAAGATCGCCCGGGCCCGGGGCCTGCCCGACGGCAAGGACCGCACGGAGCAGTACCAGACCATCAACGCCCAGATCGCGGCGTCGGTGCCGGCCGTCCCGATCGCCTTCCCGATCTCGGCGCTGGCGCTCTCGGACCGGGTCCTGAAGTACCCGGCGTCGCCGGTGCTCAACGAAGTTTTCACCAAGGTCGTGCTAAAGCCTTGACGGGCGGGGTCAATTTCAGTTAGTGGGCCGTGCGGGGATATTCTGTGACAGCCAGAGCCGCTGCTATCGGAGACTGATGTGACTTTCATTTCCAAGACCCAACATGCCGACGTCGTCCTGATTGGCGGCGGCATCATGAGTGCCACGCTGGGCGCCTTCCTCAAGCAGCTCGAGCCGAACTGGACCATCTCGCTGTTCGAGCGGCTGGACCGGCCGGGCCTGGAAAGCTCTGACCCCTGGAACAACGCCGGCACCGGCCACGCCGCCCTGTGCGAACTGAACTACTCCCCCGCGGCCAAAGACGGCTCGGTGGACCCCGCGAAGGCGCTGCACATCAACGAGCAGTTCCAGCTTTCCCGCCAGTTCTGGTCCCACCTGGTCACCAACTCCCTGATCGGCTCCCCCAAGGGCTTCATCAACACCGTGCCGCACATGAGCTTCGTCGTCGGGGACGCGAACGCAAAGTTCCTGCGGACCCGCTATGAGGCACTCAAGCCGAACCCGTTGTTCCGCTCCATGGAGTTCTCCGAGGACCAGGCACAGATCGCCAAGTGGGCCCCGCTGATCGTCAAGGGCCGCGACCCCCGGCAGCACGTCGCCGCCACCCGCGCCGCGGAGGGCACCGACGTCGACTTCGGCGCCCTGACCCGTGAACTCACCGGCTACCTCGGCAACAACGGCGTGGAGATCAATTACGGCCACGACGTCACGGGCATCAGCAAGGCCTCCGACGGCGGCTGGGACCTCAGCCTGAAGCACCCGCGCTCCGGGGAACGCGGCTCCATCCACGCCAAGTTCGTTTTCGTCGGCGCCGGGGGCGGGGCGCTGCACCTGCTGCAGGCCTCGGGCATTCCGGAAAGCAAGGGCTACGGCGGCTTCCCGGTCTCCGGCCAGTTCTTCCGCTGCACCGACGAAACGCTCGCAGCCCAGCACAGCGCCAAGGTCTACGGCCAGGCATCCGTGGGCGCCCCGCCCATGTCCGTGCCCCACCTGGACACCCGGTACGTCAACGGCAAACGCTCCCTGCTGTTCGGCCCGTACGCCGGCTTCTCCACCAACTTCCTGAAGAACGGCTCCTACCTGGACCTGCCGCTCTCCATCCGTCCGTCCAACATCATCCCGATGCTGGCCGTGGCCAAGGACAACATGGACCTCACCGCCTACCTGGTCAAGGAAGTCGCGAAGCGGCACGGCGCCAAGGTCGAGGCCCTGCGGGAGTACTACCCGGAGGCCAAGGACGGCGACTGGGAACTGATCACGGCCGGCCAGCGTGTACAGATCATCAAGAAGGATCCGAAGAAGGGCGGCGTGCTGCAGTTCGGCACCGAGGTCATCGCGGGCCGCGACGGCTCGATCGGTGCACTGCTGGGCGCTTCCCCGGGCGCGTCCACCGCGGTTCCGATCATGATCGAACTGCTGCAGAAGTCCTTCCCGAAGAGCTTCAAGGGCTGGCAGGGCAAGCTCAAGGAGATGATGCCGGGCTACGGCGTCAAGCTCAATGAGAACCCGGAGCTCGCGGCCAAGCTTGAGGCCGAGACCGCAGCAGCGCTCCAGCTTGAGCCGGTCAGCGCCAGCCACAGCTGACACCCTCCGCGGGTGGCGGCACGTTGTACCCTCTGACGTCGCGCTGGGCGACGGATCGTCGACCCAACAGGAGACCATGAGATGTTCCGGCTGGCCAAGCTTTCGCTGGGAAACCGGGCACTAATTGCCCTGATTACCATCTTCGCCTCGGTGTTCGGGGTGATCACCATGACCTCGCTCAAGCAGGAGCTCATTCCCTCGATCGAGTTCCCGCAGATCACGGTGATCACCTCGATGCCCGGGGCGTCTCCGGAGGTCGTTGACAAGCAGGTCAGCGGCCCCCTGGAGACGGCCCTGCGTGGCGTCGAAGGCCTGGAGTCGACGACGTCCACCTCCCGCAACGGGGTCTCCCAGATCACCCTGGCATTCACCTACGGTTCCAACCTGGACCGCGCCCGCAACCAGATCGACCGCGCCATCTCCAATGCGAAGCAGGCACTGCCCAAGGATGTCCAGCCGCAGGCCATCGCCGGCAGTATCAGCGACTTCCCGATCGTGTACCTGGCGGTGTCCTCGGACAAGCCGCTGAGCGAGCTCAACACGGACCTGGCCCGGCTGAGCGTGCCCCGGCTGCAGAAGATCGACGGCGTCCGCGGCGCCGAGGTGACCGGCGGCGCCACCGAGCACATCCAGATCCAGCCCCGGCCCGAGGCGCTGGCCGCTTCCGGTGCCTCGATCCAGTCGATCACCGATGCGCTGAAGAACAATGGCAGCCTGGTTCCGGCGGGCAGCATCGAGGAGCAGGGCAAGACGCTCTCGCTGCAGATCGGCAGCCCCGTGGATTCGGTTGACGCGATCAAGGCCCTCCCGCTGGGCGGCAGCCGGGACGCGGCCACCATCGGCAGCGTCGCGGACGTCAGCATCGCCGAAGACGCCCGCACCTCGATCACCCGGACCAACGGCAAGGAGACCCTGGCCGTCTCCGTCACCAAGAAGCCCGAGGGCGACACCGTGGGCATCTCACACGCGGTGAAGGACTCGATCCCGCAGCTTGAGGCGGAACTGGGTTCCAACGCGAAGTTCACCCCGGTGTTCGATCAGGCTCCGTTCATCGAGAAGTCCATCAAGGACCTCACCACGGAGGGGCTCCTGGGCCTGGGCTTCGCCGTCGGCATCATCCTGCTGTTCCTGCTCTCGATCCGTTCCACCCTGGTCACCGCCGTCTCCATCCCGCTGTCGCTGCTGATCACCTTCATCGGCCTCAAGGCCACCGGGTATTCGCTGAACATCCTCACCCTGGGCGCGCTGACGATCGCGATCGGCCGGGTGGTGGACGACTCGATCGTGGTGATCGAAAACATCAAGCGCCACCTGAGCTACGGCGAGCAGAAGATCACCGCGATCCTGACGTCCATCCGTGAGGTTGCCGGCGCGATCACCGCCTCGACCCTCACCACGGTGGCGGTGTTCCTGCCGATCGCCTTCGTGGCCGGCCTCGCCGGCGAACTGTTCCGCCCCTTCGCCCTCACCGTGACCATCGCATTGATTTCATCGCTGCTGGTCTCACTGACCATCGTCCCGGTGCTGGCCTACTGGTTCCTGCGCACGCCGGCCGACAAGGCCGGCACGCAGGTATCCGAAGCGTCCGCCCGGGAGACCGCCGCCAAGGCGCACGAGGCCGAGCAGCGCGGCCTGCTGCAGCGCGGCTACCTGCCGGTGCTCACCAAGACCCAGCGGCACCCCGTGGTCACCCTGATCGCGGCCCTCCTGGTGCTGGGCGGAACCGCCGCCATGACCCCGCTGCTGGCCACCGACCTGCTGGGCAGCTCCGGGGAAAACAGCATGACCGTGCGGCAGGCCCTTCCCGCCGGCACGTCCCTGGCGGAGGGCAACGCCGCCGCCGTCAAGGTCGAAAACGTGCTGCGCGGCATCGACGGCATCAAGGACGTCCAGGTCACCACCGGCAACGCCCAGACCGGATTCTCCGCCCTGCAGTCCACCGGGGCCGCGAACTCGACGTTCACGGTGGTCACCCAGGACAAGGCAGACCAGAAGAAGCTGCAGGACACCGTCCGCCAGGCCCTCGCCGGAGTTTCCGACGCCGGGAAGCTCACCGTCGGTTCGCAGCAGGGCGGCTTCGGCACCACGTCGACCGTGGACATCACGCTCAAGGCCGCCAGCTCCGCGGACCTGCAGACCGCCAGCGACGCCATGGTCAAGGCCATGGACGGCGTCCCCGGCTCCTCCGAGGTCAGCACCAACCTGGCCGCCAGCCAGCCCGTGGTCCAGGTCAAGGTTGACCGCGCCAAGGCCGTCGCCGCGGGCCTGAACGAACAGCAGGTCGCCGGCGTCCTGGCCTCCACCATCAGCCCCGTCCCGGCCGGAACGGTCCGGATCGGCACCAACGACTACCCGGTGCGGATCGGCGAGGGCACCCGCTTCAGCAGCATCGCCGCCGTCCGGGAGCTGCCGCTGCCGACGGCGCGCGGCCCGGTGCCGTTGTCCTCGATCGCCTCGGTCGAGCAGGCAGACGTCCCGGTCTCCATCACGGCCAGCAACGGCCAGCGGACCGCACGGGTGTCCGTCACGCCGTCGGGCGGCAACCTGGGCGCGGTGAGCACCGAGGTGCAGTCCCGGCTCAAGACGGTCCAGCTGCCGCCGGGGGTCACCGCCGACATCGGCGGCGCCACCACGCAGCAGGCGGAGTCCTTCGGGCAACTCGGCCTGGCGCTGCTGGCAGCCATCGCGATCGTCTACGTCATCATGGTGGCGGCCTTCAAGTCCCTGGTCCAACCGCTGATCCTGCTGGTCTCGATCCCGTTCGCCGCCACCGGCGCGATCGCCCTGCTGCTGATCACCAAGGTGCCGCTGGGCCTCCCCTCGCTCATCGGGATGCTGATGCTGGTGGGCATCGTGGTGACAAACGCGATCGTGCTGATCGACCTGATCAACCAGTACCGCCAGCCCCGCAACGGCGAACCCGGGATGAACGTGGCCGAGGCCATCACCCACGGTGCTCGTCAGCGTCTGCGCCCCATCCTGATGACCGCCCTGGCCACCGTCTTCGCGCTGACCCCGATGGCCCTGGGCCTCACCGGTGGCGGCGGCTTTATCTCCCAGCCGCTGGCCATCGTGGTGATCGGCGGCCTGATCTCCTCCACCGCCCTGACGCTGATCCTGGTGCCGGTGCTCTACCGCCTGGTCGAGGGCCGCCGGGAACGCAAGGCACTGCAGAAGGCCGGCGGCACCGCGGCCCACGGGCGCCGCGCCCAGCCGGCGCCGTCGTCGGCCCCGTCCCCGACGCCGATGTCCCCGTCCTCCGACGACGGGACCGACGCGGCGGATGAGGTCCCCGCGCTGCGCAACTAGCGTCCCCAGGCCCGGGCTGTCCACCCAACTGACTGGCAGTTCAGGCCGTTTTGAGCGCTGAAAACGGCCTGAACTGCGAGCTACTTGGGGGCGGCCTGCGGGCTTTCTTCGCGGAGGGTTCGCGGGGCCGCGGGATCGGGGTCGGAGAAGGCCAGTCTGGGCACCAGGGCCAGGGCGGCCGCCGCGGCCAGCCCGGTCAGTCCGCAGATGGTCCAGACCGTCAGGTAGCCGCCCAGCGGGGCGGCGGTCTGGCCCGCGTCAGCGGCACTCCCGTCGCCCACGACCCGGCTGAGCAGGGCAATGCCGAACACCGCCGAAGCGAACGCCCCGCCGATGGTCTTGGTGGTGTTCGTCAGGCCCGTGGCCATCGCCGTGCGGTTCAGCGGTGCCGCCGCGGCGGCAGCCGAGGGCAGCGCCGCCACCAGGGCTCCGGAGCCGACGCCGGCCACCGCCATGTTCACCAGCGCCTCGGCCAGGCTGCCGTGCAGCGGCAGGAACAGCAGGTATCCCACGCCCACCAGGGCCGCGGCGCCCACGAGGGTCACGCGCGGTGTCAGCCGCCGCGTCACCAGCGGATATAGCAACGCCCCGGCCAACAGCGCCAGCACGTACACCCCGATGATGATCGAGACCTGGCCGGCCCGCAGCCCCAGGCCGTAGCCGTGCAGCGCCGGATCGGTCCGTGCGAAGGTGGACAGCGGCGCCTGGGCGCCCAGCACCGAAACGCCAAACAATCCGGCCGTCAGCTGCACCGGCCACATCGAGGGAGAGCGCAGCATCCGGATATCGACCAGCGGATCCTCCCGGGCCAGCTCGACGCGGACGAACGGAACGAAGACGGCCACCCCGGCGGCCAGCAGCACCCACACCCACCACGTGCCGACGCCGTTGAGCCGCACGAAGGTCAGCCCGGAGGTAATCAGCAGCAGCCCGACGGCGAGCAACGCCAGCCCCCGGGTATCCACCCGCCCGCCGGCCCGTTCCGTGGACTCGGGGACGCCGAACCGGATGGCGAACCAGCAGGCGGTCACGGCCAGGGCCGGCAGCATCAGCACCAGCTGGAGCTGCCCGGCCAGCGCTTCGACGAGGGCACCGGAGGCCAGCGCGCCGGCGATGACGCCGAACTCCAGGGCCCCGACCAGAATGCCGGCGGCACGCCGGGTCCGGGCGGCGCCGTCAGCCAGCCCGTGCACCCGGCCGAAAACCAGCGCGATCTCCAGCGGCAGCCAGACCACGTAAAAGCCCTGCAGGGACCACGCCGCGAGGAACGTCCAGAAATCCGGAGCGAGCGCCACACCCCAGGACGCGGCGGCGGTCAGGACGGTGGAGACCAGCAGGATCCGCCGGTGCCCGTAGAGGTCGCCCAGCTTGGCGAGCACCGGCACCGCGAGCGCGCTGACCGTCAGCTGGGCGGCTTCGAACCAGTTGACGTCGGCGTCGTGGATACCCAGGTGCCGGGCGATGTCGGTGAGGATGGGCGTGTAGTAGCCCTGCAGGATGCCGCTGGTGAGTTCCACCAGGCAGAGAAACGCGATAATCCGGCGCATGGCGGCCTTCCGGGCGGGCTGGGCCCTGGGCGGCCAGCAGATTGATTGCATCCTAGGGCCGGGGACCCGCTTTCACGTCGAAGCCGGGGAATATCCGGGCGTGGCGTGCGTTATACCGGGCGATAGATGCAAATGCATGTAAATCGGTTACACTTGGAGCAGGACCCCGGAAGCCTCCGGAACGGAAAGGAACACCATGCAGATCGGCGTATTCAGCGTCAGCGACATCACGACCGACCCCACCACGGGCCGGACCCCCACCGAACACGAGCGCATCAAGGCCTCGGTGGCGATCGCGAAGAAGGTCGAAGAGATCGGCATGGATGTCTACGCCATCGGCGAGCACCACAACCGTCCGTTCTTCTCCTCCTCCCCCACCACCACGCTGGCCTACATCGCGGCGCAGACGGAGCGGATCATCCTCTCCACCGCCACCACGCTGATCACCACCAACGATCCGGTGAAGATCGCCGAGGACTTCGCCATGCTGCAGCACCTGGCCGACGGCCGGGTGGACCTGGTCCTGGGCCGCGGCAACACCGCCCCGGTCTACCCCTGGTTCGGCAAGAACATCCAGGACGGCATCGAGCTCGCCATCGAGAACTACTCCCTGCTGCGCAAGCTCTGGGACGAGGACACCGTCAACTGGTCCGGCAAGCACCGCACCCCGCTGCAGAACTTCACCTCCACGCCGCGCCCGCTCGACGGCGTCGCACCCTTCGTCTGGCACGGCTCCATCCGCACGCCGCAGATCGCGGAGGTCGCGGCGTACTACGGCGACGGGTTCTTCGCCAACAACATCTTCTGGCCCAAGGAGCACTACCAGCAGCTGATCGGGCTCTACCGCGAGCGCTATGAGCACTACGGCCACGGCAAGGCAGACCAGGCGATCGTGGGCCTGGGCGGCCAGTTCTTCATGCGGAAGAACTCCCAGGACGCCGTCAAGGAGTTCCGCCCGTACTTCGACAACGCCCCGGTCTACGGCCACGGTCCGTCGCTGGAGGACTTCACCTCCCAGACGCCGCTGACCGTCGGCAGCCCGCAGGAAGTCATCGAAAAGACCCTCACCTTCCGCGAATACTTCGGCGACTACCAGCGCCAGCTCTTCCTGATCGACCATGCCGGCCTGCCGCTGAAGACCGTGCTGGAGCAGCTGGACCTGTTCGGCGAGGAAGTCCTCCCGGTGCTCCGCAAGGAATACGCCGAGAAGACGCCGGCCCACATTCCGGCCCCGCCCACCCACGCAGCCCGTGTGGCCGCCTCGCTGGCAGCCAGCGAGGCCGCCCCGCAGGGGGCGTGATGCCTGCCAGGATCGACGCCCCGGTCCGGCTGGCCGCCGAGGCCTGGGAGTCGTTGTTCCGGGCCCAGGTGGCCGTGATGCGCCGGCTGCAGGCCGGTCCCGCGTTCCGGGCCCTGGCGGTCAACGAGTACGACGTATTGTTCACGCTCTCCGGTTGTCCTTCCGGCTGGCTGCGGCAAAATGAGCTCAACGACCATGTGCTGCTGAGCCAGTCGAGCCTGAGCCGGCTGGTGGAGCGGCTGGAGAAGCGCGGACTGGTGGAACGCCGGCCGGCGCCCGACGACGGCCGGGGCGTCCTGGTCCGGCTCACCGACGCCGGCCGGGAGCTGCAGAAGCAGATCGGCCGCGAGCACGTCCGGGACATTGCCGCCCTCGTGGCTCCGGCCCTGACCGACGAGGAACAGCGCGAGCTGCTGCGCCTGACGGAGAAGCTGCGGGCCTCGGTGCAGGCCCGCTAGCGGATGGTGACCAGCGCGGCCGGGTCCTCGACCGGCAGGTCCCCGGTGACGGTCGCGGTGACTTTCAGTTCCTTCAGGGACAGGCTGCCGCCCACCGTGGACAGGAATGCCGTGTCCGAGGAGTCCCGGCCGGCGGTGATCCGGAGCATGCTTTCGCGCGGTGCCAGTCCGGTCGGGTCGATGACATGCCAGCCCCCCTCGATGTGGGCCTCGGCGACCGCATGGAAATCCATCGGGCTCAGCCCGGGGGCGTAGACGGCGGCGAGGCGCGCCGGGACGTTCTTGGAGCGCAGCAGCGCGATCGCCAGGTGAGCGAAGTCGCGGCAGACGCCGCGGCGGTGAAGCAGCGTCTCGACGGCGCCGTCGGTCCCGCGGGAGGAACCGCTGACGTAGCGCAGTTCGCTGAAAACCCAGTCCCGCACGGCGTGCAGCAGCTCACCGCCCTGCAGACCACCGAACTCGGCGTACGCCGTCGGGAGCAGCCGGTCGGACTCCGCGTAGCGGCTGGGCCGCACATAGCGGATCAGTTCCATCAGCCCGGGCGCCTCCGGTTCCGCGGACCCGGTGACGGTGGCCGTGTAGTCCACCACCACGTCGGTTGGGTCGGCGAACTCCATGTAGTGGAAGCGGCCGCCGTGCTGGTCGGAGAGTTCGGCAAGCGGCACGTCCACGCCCTCGGCGGTGACGGAAAGCTCCTCGGCGAACCCGCTGTAGCCGGGGTTGCGGGCCACCGCCACGGCCATGGCGACCTTGGTGCCGGCCACGGTCTTGAAGGCCATGCGGGCGGACACGATGCGTTCCATGGATCTCCGGAGGGGTACGAGCGAAGCCGCTGA
>DASSXE010000037.1:0-9111 GCA_035704125.1 Arthrobacter sp. | reverse complement strand
TGCGAGTCGCTGATGCTCAGCGTCCCCACCGGCGGCGTGGAGAAGTAGTTCACCAGCAGGCTGCTGAAGACCGCGGCGAGAATGGCCGGCCCGAGGCCGCCCACCAGGGCCACCGCCACGGACCCGCTGAGCTGGACCAGCATGACCGTGGCGACGTTGCGCTCCGCATCCAGCGCCAGCAGGGCCTGCAGCGCGGGCGGGAGCACCAGGGCCAGGATCAGGCCCACCAGCACCCGGATCCGGCCAAGGTCCCGCTGCCGGGCGGGAAGGGTGCCCCGGCCGACCATCGGATGCGAGACCATGTGCACGTCGATGTCGCCGGAATCGCGGACCACCCTGGTGCCGACGCCGCCGCCGAGCAGGCCGCCGAGCAGGGAATCGATCCTCCGGCGGCGGGAAATCCCGACGACGATCTGGGTCGCGTTGACGCTGCGGGCGAAGTCCAGGAGCGCCGCGGCCGGGTCCTCGCCGGACACCGTGTGATAGCTGCCGCCCAGGTCCTGGATCAGGTGCCGCTGGGCCTCCAGCGCCTGCGGGGATTCGCTGGCGACGCCGTCGGCCACCCGGACGTGCACGGCCAGCAGGTCCCCGCCGTTGACGCGGTTGAGGATCCGGGCACCGCGGCGGATCAGGACCTCGCCCTCCGGGCCGCCGGTCAGGCCCACGACGATCCGTTCCCGGGCCGGCCAGCTTTCCTCGATGCCCTGCTCCGCCCGGTACTTGGCGAGGCCCTCGTCCACCCGGTCCGCCAGCCAGAGCAGGGCCAGTTCCCGCAGCGCCGTGAGGTTGCCGACGCGGAAGTAGTTCGAGAGCGCGGCGTCGATCTTTTCCGGGGCGTAGATCTTGCCGTCGCCCAGCCGCTGGCGCAGCAGCTCCGGGGAGATGTCCACCAGGTGGATCTGATCGGCCCGGCGGACCACGTCGTCGGGCACGGTCTCAGCCTGCCGCACGTCGGTGATGGCGCTGACGACGTCGCCCAGGGAGGCCAGGTGCTGGATGTTGACGGTGGACAGCACATCGATGCCGGCCTCCAGCAGCGCGTCGACGTCCTGCCAGCGCTTCGGGTTGCGGCTGCCGGGGATGTTGGAGTGGGCGTATTCGTCCACGACGGCGGTCCCGGGCGCCCGGGCCAGGACCGCGTCCAGGTCCATCTCCTCGAACTCGGTTCCGCGGTACGGCAGGCGGCGGGGAGGAATGACCTCCAGGCCCTGCAGCAGGGCCCGGGTTTCGCTGCGGCCGTGGTCCATGGCGAAGGCCACGACGACGTCGGTGCCGCGCTTGCCGAGCCGGTGGGCCTCTTCGAGCATTTCGTAGGTCTTGCCGACGCCGGGTGCGGCCCCCAGGAAGATCCGCAGCGTTCCTCGTGCCATGCCGTCATTCTCTCACTTGGTGCGGCCCGGCTGTGCCGCCGCGGAGGCGGCGGACACGGCCAGGTTCAGGGCGTTGACATTGACCGAGGGCTGGCCGAGGAACGCCGTCAGCCCGCCGCTGGTGTGCTGTTGCACGAGCGTCCCCACCGCGGCCGGGTCCAGGCCCTGGGCGGCGGCGACCCGGGCCACCTGCAGCCTGGCGTAAGCCGGCGAGATGTCCGGATCCAGGCCGGAGCCTGAGGCGGTGACGGCATCGGCCGGCACCTGGTCCGGGCTCACGCCCTCGCCCGCCGCCACCGCTGCCCGGGCATCCTGCACGGCGGCCAGGAGCTTGGGATCGTTGGGGCCCAGGTTGCTGGCCGAGGATGCCGCCGGGTCCCACTTCACGGCCGACGGACGGGGATGGAACCAGCGGGGGTCCTGCCGGCCGGCCGCGTCGGCGGTGGACTGGGCGAGCAGGGCCGACGCCGCGGGATGGCCGGAGCCATCGACCAGGATCGAGCCGTTGGCCTGGGACGGGGCGATCAGCTGGCCGGCCGCGAAGACCGCCAGGGGGTAGGCGAAGCCCAGTACCAGCGTGGCAAGGACGAGGAAACGCAGCGCGGTCCCGGCCTGCCGGAGATAACCGAAGATGATGGTCATGGGAGCTTCCTAGCCGATTCCGGGAATGAGGGAGATCATCAGGTCGATGATCTTGATACCGATGAAGGGCGCCACCAGGCCGCCGAGGCCGTAAACCAGCAGGTTCCGGGACAGCGCCTGGTTGGCGGACACCGGGCGGTATTTCACGCCCCGCAGCGCCAGCGGGACCAGGGCCACGATGATCAGGGCATTGAAGATCACGGCGGAAAGGATCGCGGAGGACGGCGTCGCCAGCCCCATGATGTTCAGCCGCCCCAGCCCCGGGAACGTCGCCGCGAAGAGCGCCGGCACGATCGCGAAGTACTTGGCGACGTCGTTGGCCACGGAGAAGGTGGTCAGCGCGCCCCGGGTGATCAGCAGCTGTTTTCCGATGCCCACGATATTGATGAGCTTGGTCGGGTCCGAGTCCAGGTCCACCATATTCGCGGCGTCCTTGGCGGCCGGGGTGCCTGAGTTCATCGCGACGCCGACGTCGGCCGCGGCCAGCGCCGGGGCGTCGTTGGTGCCGTACCCGGTCATCGCGACCAGCCGGCCCTCGGCCTGTTCCTTGCGGATGACCGCGAGTTTGTCCTCCGGGGTGGCCTCGGCCAGGAAATCATCCACCCCCGCCTCGGCGGCGATGGCCTTGGCGGTGATGGGGTTGTCGCCGGTGATCATCACCGTGCGGATACCCATCTGCCGCAGCTCGGCGAACCGCGCGTGCATGCCCGGCTTGACGACGTCGGCCAGGTGGACGCAGCCCAGCACCTCCGCGGACCCGCCGGCGTCGACCTCCGCCACCAGCAGCGGCGTGCCGCCCTGCCCGGCGATGGCCCGCACCTGGCCGTCCACTTCCGCCGGTGTGTGCCCGCCGTAGTCGGCGACGAAGGCCGCCACCGTGGAGGCGGCGCCCTTGCGGATCAGCCGTCCGGCCAGGTCCAGTCCGCTCATCCGGGTCGACGCGCTGAAGGGAACGACGGCGAAATCCGGGCTGGTGCCCGCAAGGGCGGCCAGGTCCGGGCCGTTGAAGCCTCTTTCCCCGGCGAGCTCCACGACGGAACGGCCCTCGGGCGTCTCGTCCGCGAGGCTGCACAGGCGTGCCGCCTCGACCAGCCGGCCCAGCTCCACGTCCCTGGCGGGGAAGAACCCGACGGCCCGGCGGTTGCCGTAGGTGATGGTCCCGGTCTTGTCCAGCAGGAGGGTGGTGATGTCCCCGGCCGTCTCCACGGCGCGGCCGGACGTGGCCAGCACGTTGTGCTGGACCAGCCGGTCCATTCCCGCGATGCCGATGGCCGGGACCAGGGCCCCGATGGTGGTGGGGATCAGGCAGACCAGCAACGCGACGAGCACAATCGGCGACGGCGTGGCCCCGGCCAGGGCCGCGAAGGGTGCCAGCGACATGGTCACGACCAGGAAGACGATGGTCAGCGAGACCAGGAGCACGTGCAGGGCGATCTCATTCGGTGTTTTCTGCCGCACGGCCCCCTCCACCAGCTTGATCATCCGGTCCACGAAGGTCTGCCCCGCCTCGGCGGTGATGCGGACCACGATCCGGTCCGAGAGCACCCGGGTGCCGCCGGTTACGGAGGACCGGTCGCCGCCGGATTCGCGGATGACGGGGGCCGATTCTCCGGTGATGGTCGATTCGTCGACGCTGGCGACGCCCTCGATGATCTCGCCGTCGGAGGCAATCACGTCGCCGGCCTCGCAGATCACGACGTCGTCGACCTTCAACTCGGTGCCGGGAACCTGTTTGGTTCCGCCGTCGGGCAGCCTGAGCACGGCCTGGACACCCTGGCGGCTGGCGCGCAGGCTGTCCGCCTGGGCCTTGCCCCGGCCCTCGGCAATCGATTCGGACAGGGTTCCGAACAGCACGGTGAGCCACAGCCAGGCCGTCACGGCGATGCCGAACACGGACGGTTTCAGCACGCAGATGAGCGTGCACAGTGCGGCCCCCACCAGGACGGTGAACATCACCGGCGAGTGGAGCATCTGCCGCGGCGCAAGTTTGCGGACGGCGAGCGGCATCGCGGCGGCCACGGTGGACAGCGTCAGCTTCGCCGGAGTTTTGGTGTGGTGCTTGTGTTCGCCGGGGGTGCCGAGGGGATTGCCGTCGGCATAGGTCTGGCTTGAGGTGTCCGCCGGGGACGGGGTCATCGGAGTAGTCCTTCTGCGAGGGGGCCCAGGGCCAGGGCCGGGAAGTAGCTCAGGGCGGTCAGGATGACCGTCACGCCCAGCAGGAGCACGGCGAAGAGCGGGCCGTGGGTGGGCAGTGTGCCTTTGGACACCGGGATCCGTCCCTGCCGGGCCAACGATCCTGCCAGGGCAAGGACCAGCACGATCGGGAGGAACCGGCCCAGGAGCATCGCCAGCCCGAGCATGACCGAGAGGAACGGCCCGGAGGTGGTGATGCCGCCGAAGGCCGAGCCGTTGTTGTTGGCACCGGAGGTGAAGGCGTACAGCACCTCGCTGAACTGATGCGGCCCGGTGGCGGGAGCGTTGGCCATGGCGTCCGGCAGCAGCACGGTCACGCCGGCCAGTGCCAGGACCAGGGTGGGGGTGACCAGGATGTAGAGGGCCGCGAGCTTCATCTCGGTGGGGCCGATCTTCTTGCCCAGGTATTCCGGGGTGCGGCCGACCATCAGACCGGCGATAAAGACGGCGATGATCGAGAGGATCAGCAGCCCGTACAGCCCGGAGCCGGTGCCGCCGGGGGCGACCTCGCCGAGCATCATGTTGATCAGCGCCATCCCGCCCGCGAGCGGCGGCAGGGAGTCGTGGGCGACGTTGACCGCACCCGTAGACGTCAGCGTGGTGGATGCGGCGAACAGCGCACTCGAGGCGGGGCCGAAGCGCTGCTCGAATCCCTCACCCAGCCCGCCCGCCGCCGCCGTCGCGGTGCCCTGGCCGGAGGCCACCGCCCAACCCGTCAGGGCGGTGGAAGCCAGCCAGAGCGTGCCCATCACGGCCGCCACGGTGAAGCCCTGTTTCTGGTCGCCCACCAGCCGGCCGAAGGTGTACGGCAGCGCCGAGGGGATCAGCAGCAGCAGGAAGACCTGGAAGAGGCTGACCGCGGCATTCGGATTCTCGAAGGGGTGCGTCGAGTTGGCGTTGAAGTAGCCGCCGCCGTTGGTGCCCAGGATCTTGATCGCTTCCTGCGAGGCGACCGGGCCGCCCGGGATGGTCTGCGCGAGGCCTGTGGTCTGGCTGGTGACCCCGGTGGACCAGAAATTCTGCACCACCCCGCCGAGGACCAGCAGGACCGCGGCGATGAAGGCCAAAGGCAGCAGCACCCGGAACGTCACCCGGGCCAGGTCAACCCAGAAGTTCCCCAGCCGCTGCGTGCGGACCCGCGCCAGGCCGCGGATGAGGGCGACGGCGACGGCGATCCCCACGGCCGCGGAAAGGAAGTTCTGGACGGCCAACAGACCCATTTGGACGAAGATCCCGACAGTGGTCTCCGGGACATAGGTCTGCCAGTTGGTGTTGGTCACGAAGGAGATGGCCGTGTTCATGGCGGTCCAGGGGTCGACGCCGGGCAGCGGGCCGGTGCCCGGGAGAATGCCCTGCAGCCGTTGCAGGCCGAAGACCAGCAGGATGGAGACGGCCGAGAACGCGAGCACGCTGCGGAGGTAGACCGGCCAGGTCTGTTCCGTTCCGGCGTCCACTCCGGCCAGCCGGTAGAGCAGCCGTTCGGCCCGGGCGTGCCGGGTGCCCTCGACCACCCGGGCCAGGTAGAGCCCCAGGGGTTTATGCAGCGCTGCGAGGGCCACCACTAGGGCGCCGGCCTGCAGCAGGAAGGAAGCGGTGCTGAACGTCATCTACCGGTCACCACTTCTCCGGGTTGAGGAGTACGGCCAGCAGATATCCCGTCAGGCCAAGCCCCGCCAGCAGCAGGACCACCCACATCACGGCGTCGGCGTTCACCGTTCACTCTCCGTCCGCCCGGCGGCGTCGCCAAGCATCCGCGCCAGGCATTGCCCGGACCACATCACGAACCCCATGGACACCATGAGGATTCCGATCACAGCCGCGTCGGCCATTGCAGGTTCCTTTCATCAGCGCCCCGTCGGCGGGGCCTGACTCCAGTGAAGACCTCCGCGAGACCGAAAAAACAGGTGCTAACGGTTCCTTGATGCCCGGGGCCCGGATCTTGACGGATCCTTGATGCGGGCCCCCGTCGGCCAGGCAGGCGGGGGCGTCAAGGAATCGTCAAGATCTGCGGATTCGCCCCGGATCGCGCGCCCGCCGGTGCTACATTCGGCTGTGATCGCAATGCGGTGGCGCCGCGGCGTGCCGCGAGGAAAGGCACCACATGACCACCCTGAGCAGGCCCCCGGCCGACCCTTCGGCACAACGGCCCGGACGCAAGACGGCATTGCGCAAGTGGCTCCTGGTGGGGCTGCAGGACAGCAAGGGCACCCATCAGGGCCCGCACGGGGTGCGGACCGAGGACGAAAAGAAGCACACCTGGTGGCAGGTGATGTGCCTGACCGGCGTCGATTACTTCTCCACCCTGGGCTACCAGCCGGCCATCGCAGCGCTCGCCGCCGGCGTCATCTCGCCGCTGGCCACCCTGGTCCTGGTGGCCATCACCCTGCTGGGAGCGCTGCCGGTCTACCGCCGGGTTGCCGGCGAAAGCCACCGCGGCGAGGGCTCCATCGCCATGTTGGAACGGCTGATGCCGCGCTGGGGCGGGAAGCTGTTCGTGCTGGTGCTGCTGGGCTTCGCCGCCACGGACTTCATGATCACCATGACCCTCTCCGCCGCGGACGCCACCGCCCACCTGGTCCAGAACCCGATCAGCCCCGGCTGGCTGCAGGGGCAGAACGTGGCCATCACGCTGGTCCTGCTGGCCCTGCTCGCGGCGGTCTTCCTCCGCGGCTTCCGGGAGGCGATCGGCGTCGCCGTCGTCATCGTGGGCGTCTACCTGGCCCTTAACGTCGTGGTGGTCGCGGATTCGCTCTGGGTGGTGCTCACCCACCCGCTGGCGGTCGGGAACTGGTGGGGCGCGATCGCCACCTCACACGGCAACCCGCTGCTGGCGGTCGGGTTCGCGCTGCTGGTCTTCCCCAAGCTGGCCCTGGGCCTGTCCGGTTTCGAGACCGGCGTCGCGGTGATGCCGCAGATCAAGGGCCACCCGGATGACACCGAGGAGAACCCCGAGGGCCGGATCCAGGGCGCCCGCAAGCTGCTGACCACGGCAGCGCTGATCATGAGCACCTTCCTGATCATCAGCAGCTTCACCACGGTGGTGCTGATTCCCGAGAACGAATTCCAGCCCGGCGGCCAGGCCAACGGGCGCGCCCTGGCGTTCCTGGCGCACGAACATCTCGGCATCGGCTTCGGCACCGTCTACGACATCTCGACGATCGCCATCCTCTGGTTCGCCGGGGCGTCCGCCATGGCCGGGCTGCTCAACCTGGTGCCGCGCTACCTTCCCCGCTATGGCATGGCCCCCGGCTGGGCCCGCGCCGTGCGGCCGCTGGTGCTGGTCTTCACCCTGATCGGCTTCCTGATCACGTGGATCTTCAACGCCGACGTCGATGCCCAGGGCGGCGCCTACGCCACCGGCGTCTTGGTGCTGATGACCTCGGCAGCCATCGCCGTGACCCTCTCCGCCCGCCGCAAGCAGCAGCGCAAGCGCTCCGTGGGCTTCGGCGTAATTGCCGTCGTCTTCGTCTACACCACGGTGGCGAACATCGTTGAACGCCCCGAAGGCATCCGGATCGCGTCGATCTTCATCCTGGGGATCATCGTGATCTCCCTGCTCTCGCGGGCGCGGCGGTCCTTTGAACTGCACGCCACGCACGTCCACCTGGACCGTCAGGCGCTGGAGTTCATGTCCGATGAACTCGACGGCCCGCTGCGCATCGTGGCCCACGAACCGCTGCGGCTCAGCGCCGAGGCGTACCGGGAGAAGCTCGAGTCTGCGATCGAGGTCAGCCACCTGCCGCTGGATTACCAGGCCGTCTTCCTGGAGGTGGTGGTGGACGACTCCTCGGACTTCGAAACCGAACTCGAGGTCAAGGGCATCACCCGGCACGGCTACCGGATCCTGGAAGTGCACGGTCCGGTGGTGCCCAACACGATCGCCTCCGTGCTGCTGCACATCCGGGACGTGACCGGACTGATGCCGCACATCTACTTCCGCTGGACCGAGGGGAACCCGGTGACCAACCTGCTGCGCTTCCTCGCGTTCGGCGAAGGCGAAATCGCCCCCGTTACCCGTGAGGTGCTGCGCGAGGCGGAGCCGGATGTCACGCGGCGCCCCTGGGTGCACGTCGGCTAACTGCCCGGCAGGGCCAGGCCGGGTCAGGCCGGCCCGAGTTTGAGGAGCAGGGTGTCGGAGCCGCCGTTGCGGCCGACCTTGCGGAAGCCCAGCCGTTCGTAGAGCACTCGGGCCCTGTTGCCGTCCTCCACGCTGAGGCTGATGGCCGGCACAGCCCGCGCTGATCCTTCGGCGATGAGTCCCTTCATCAGCGCCGTGCCGATGCCGGTACCGCGGTGGTCCGCCAGCACGCCGATGGTGAGCTCCGGTGTGTGTCCGTCCACAAAACCGTAGCCGGCGTCGTCGGCCGCGAAAAGCCGGCACCAGGCCGCGCCCACCGGCGTGCCTTCCGCGGTCTCGGCGACGACGCCGAAATCACCGGGCCGGGGCCACCCCGCGAGATATCGTGCGAGGTTGGGCTGGCTCAGGTACTCCTCGAGGGTGAAACGGTCCTCGCCGGTCCAGTTCATCCCCGCCAGGCCCGCGTCCGTGAGCGCGGCTAAGTCCGCGCCGGTGGCCGCGCGGATGATCGCTCTCCCAGTTCCCATGCTCACGAGCTTAGGCCCCGTCGCCGCCCGGCGTCGGCCGCCGGGCAACACAAAGCCCCTCCGGAGGAACTCCGGAGGGGCTTTGTGTTTTCTAGGACAAGGTCCCCGGCAGGCCGGGGCTTTCCTGAAAGCTTAGAGCGGGCGAATGTTCTCGGCCTGAGGGCCCTTCGGGCCCTGGGTGACGTCGAACTCGACCTTCTGGTTCTCGTCCAGCGAGCGGTAGCCGCTGGAAGCGATTGCCGAGTAGTGGGCGAAAACGTCGGCTGACCCGTCATCCGGGGCAATGAAGCCAAAACCCTTT
>DASSXE010000495.1:0-2190 GCA_035704125.1 Arthrobacter sp. | reverse complement strand
AGGAGGTGCTGATCCTGACCTGGTGCGGCATGCGCGGCCTGGCCACGCTGGCCCTCGCACTCGCGCTTCCGCTGAGCCTCGAGGACGGTTCACCGTTTCCGGCCCGCAGCGAACTGCTGGTGATCGCCTGCGCGGTGCTGTTGGCGACCCTGGTTCTTCCCGGGCTGACCCTGCCCTGGTTGATGCGGGTGCTGAAGGCCTCCGAAGACGGATCGGTGGAGCGTGACGCCGCCCGCCTGCTGGCCTCCCGGGCCCAGCAGGCTGCCGTCGCCGCCCTCAAGGACAACCAGCTCATGAAAGAACTGCCGCCGGAAAAGGTGGCCCTGGTCAAAGAGAAGATGACCCGGCTGCACGCCGAGCTGCTGGACGGCAGTCTGCGCAACGAGAGCCTTGGCGACAAACGCAAGCGCGGGCGGGAACTCGCGATCGCTGTCCAGACCATCGCGCTGGATGCGGCACGCCAGGAGGTCGTGGATGCCCGCAACGAACCCGGCATGGATCCCGAGGTTGCGGACAGGGTGCTGCGGCAACTGGACCTGCGCACCATGATCATGCCGGAGTAGGGCACCGGGGTGAGCCAAGCCTGAGCCGGCATCGTCCCGTCATGGCAGAACCGTCAGGGTGCCGGCCGGAGTTCCAGCGCGTTGGCCTCGACGAAGTCCAGGGCGTGCCGGATCGCCCCGAGGGTCACGATCGCATCGCCCAGCGGTGAGACCGTCACGCGCGGGGGAGTGGCGGTGAAACGGGGCAGCGCGGCCTCGATGCCCGGCAACAGGGCGCCCGCCGAGTCCGCGACGGCGCCGCCGATCACCACCTGTTCGGGGTTGATGAAGCTGGCGATCGCGGCGATGACCCGGGCCATCCGCTCGGCGAGCCGGGCCACGATGGCCAGCGCTGCCGCGTCCCCGGCGGCTGCATCGGCGAAGACGCGGCGGGCGCCCGGAGTGCCGCCACCTGTGGGGCCGCCGGCCGCAGCCTGCCATGCCCGGGCAAGGCTCGCGATGCCCTCACTGGAGCCGACGCCCTCGACCAGTTGCAGGAACCCCATCTCGCCGGCACCGCCGGCGCGGCCGTGCAGCAGGCGGCCGGATTCCATTACTCCGGCGCCCAGCCGCTCACTGGCCAGCAGCACCACCAGATCCCCCACGCCGGCGCCGGACCCGCGCCAGCGTTCACCCAAGGCGGCGAGGTTCGCGTCGTTCTCCAGCAGCACCGGCCAGCCGTGCAGTTCCAGCAGCGCGGAGCGGAGCCCGACGTCGAACAGGCTCCAGAAATGCTGGGCTGCCAGCACCTGTCCGGCGCGGTCGACCGGAGCGGCGATGCCGGCCGTTACGGCCAGGACCTTTTCAGGGCCCTCGCCGGCCTGCCGGAGCGCTTCCAGGCAGGCACGGTCCACCACGCGGACTCGTTCCTCCGCCGGAATGTCCGTTGCCCGGAAGGCGGCGCTGGAGCGGCCCAAAACGGTTCCGCGCAGGTCGGCCACCGCTGCGGTGGTGGTGGCCGCGCCGATGTCGATGCCCAGGACGACACCGGCCCTGGACCGGAGCTCAAAACGCCGCGCCGGCCTGCCCTTCCGCGCGCCGCCAGCGGGCGCCGGGTCCTTGGCGGGAGCGTCCAGTTCGCGGATCCAGCCGCGGCGGATCAGGTCTTCGCAGACGGCAATGACGGTGGCCCGGGTCAGCCCCGTGGCCGCCATGAGATCCGTGCCGGTGGCGACATTGGTGCTCCGGACAGCCGCGAGTACCGCCTGGGCGTTGACCCGGCGGAGAAACTGCGGCGTAGCGGCCGCGCTCGGCTGCGGAATCTTGACCTCCCTGCGACGGAGCGCCCATAATTGAACGGTAATAGATTTAGATTCTATCTAAATTATCAGATTCCCCAGCCCGAAGGATTTCACTTGTCGAACACCGCCACGCTGGCCACCCTGTCCGGATCCGAGTCCGCCGCCGACCCCAACTGGTGGCGCCAGGCGTCCGTGTACCAGATCTACCCGCGCAGCTTCGCCGACTCCAACGGCGACGGCATCGGTGACATCAAGGGCATCACCGCCAAGGTTCCCTACCTGAAGGCCCTCGGCATCGACGCCGTCTGGCTCTCCCCGTTCTACCCGTCCGCCCTCGCCGACGGCGGCTACGACGTCGACGATTACCGCGACGTGGACCCGAAGCTCGGCAGCCTCGCGGACTTCGA
>DASSXE010000468.1:0-4343 GCA_035704125.1 Arthrobacter sp. | reverse complement strand
ACGAAGTCCGCGTTGGAAAAGGCGACGCCGAGCACGATGATGACCAGCAGTGTGATGGCCATCGCGACGTAGCCCAGCACCAGACCGGCGATGGCCAGGCCCCTGCCGCCCGGCTCGCGGAGCAGCGCCAAATGACCGAGGACGACGGCGGCCAGTTGCGGGAGCAGGAAGAACCCGAAGCCCAGGAAGGCCGCCACGCCGCAGCACAGGCTGGCGATACTCAGGGCCTTCGGCGCCGCCGGGACAGGGTAGTAATGCGGCTGGCCATAGGCGTCGACACCGGGTCCCTGCATGGGCTGCGGGTAGCCGGCGTAGCCGCCAGCGGGCCGGCCCAGGTGCGGTGCCGTCGGCGGCATCGGCGGAACATGGCCGCCGCCGTCGTCCTCCGCGCCCCACGCCGGCTGGTGGCCGTTGTAACCGCCGTCGCCACCGGGCCTGCTCTGCTCGGTCATGGAATTCCCCTTTTTGACGTGTCTTCCGTTGACGATTCTTGGTCCAGCGTACCGCCGGGGGTGGTTCCGGCGGCTACCGATTCCCGCCCCTGTCCCGGCGTCACAGCGGCGGCATTCGGGCAAAACCATGTCACCGTGCCGCCGCTTCTGGCATGCTGGAGCCATGGCTAGCCGCGCGGGCACAGTTGCCCAACCCCAAGACCTTGTTGACCTCACTGCGCTTCTGGACGCGTACTACGATGTAGCGCCGAACCTCGAGGACCCCGGCCAGCGGGTCGCGTTCGGCACCTCCGGGCACCGGGGCTCAAGCCTCAAGGCGTCCTTCAACGAACCGCACATCCTCGCCATCACGCAGGCGATCGTGGAATACCGCGCCGGGCAGGGCATCACCGGCCCGCTGTACCTGGCCAAGGACACCCACGCCCTGAGCGAGCCGGCGCAGAATTCGGCACTGGAGGTTCTGGCTGCGAACGGCGTGCACGTACTGATCGATGCCCGGCACGGTTACACCCCCACCCCGGCGCTGAGCCACGCCATCCTGACGCATAACAACAACGCCGCGGCCGGTGCGCCGCAGGCAGACGGCATCGTCGTCACGCCCAGCCACAACCCGCCCGGGGATGGCGGCTTCAAGTACAACCCGCCGCATGGCGGTCCTGCGGACACCGACGCCACCGGCTGGATCGCCAACCGGGCCAACGAGCTGCTCGAAAACGGTCTGCGCGGCGTCAAGCGGGTTCCGATCGCCGAAGCGATGGCCGCCGGCACCACCGGGAAGTTCGACTTCCTTTCAAGCTACGTCGACGACCTGCCCTCGGTGCTGGACCTGAACGCGATCCGTGAGGCCGGCGTCCGGATCGGCGCGGACCCGATGGGCGGCGCGTCCGTTGACTACTGGGGTGAAATCGGCGAACGCCACCACCTCAACCTCACCGTGGTGAACCCCACCGTCGACCCGCAGTGGGCCTTCATGACCCTGGACTGGGACGAGAAGATCCGGATGGACTGCTCCTCCCCCTCGGCGATGGCGTCCCTGATCAACCGGATGAGCGTCGGCGCCGACGGGTCGGCGGCCTTCGACATCGCCACCGGCAACGACGCCGACGCCGACCGGCACGGCATCGTGACACCGGATGGCGGGCTGATGAACCCGAACCACTACCTCGCCGTCGCCATCGACTATCTGTACCGCCACCGCACCGGCTGGAACCCGCAGTCCGTGATCGGCAAGACCCTGGTGTCCTCCTCGATCATTGACCGCGTGGCCGAGAGCCTGGGCCGGAAGCTCGTGGAAGTACCCGTCGGCTTCAAGTGGTTCGTTCCCGGACTGCTCTCCGGCGAGGGCGCGTTCGGTGGCGAGGAATCCGCGGGGGCATCGTTCAACAAGAAAGACGGCAGCGTCTGGACTACGGACAAGGACGGCATTCTGCTGGCCCTGCTGGCCTCGGAAATCACCGCGGTGACGGGCAAGTCCCCTTCACAGCTGTACAAGGGCCTCACGGACCAGTTCGGCGATCCCGTCTACGCCCGGATCGACGCCGCCGCCACGCGCGAACAGAAGGCCGCGCTGGGCAAGTTGTCTTCTTCAGACGTCAGCGCGACGGAGCTGGCGGGCGAGACCATCACCGCCAAACTCACCGAGGCGCCGGGCAACGGCGCGGCCATCGGCGGCCTGAAGGTGGTCACCGAGAACGCCTGGTTCGCCGCCCGGCCTTCCGGCACCGAGGACGTCTACAAGATCTACGCCGAGTCCTTCAAGGGCGCGGAGCACCTGAAGCAGGTCCAGGCGGAAGCCAAGGCCCTGGTGGACGGCGTTATTTCCTAGCGGGTCCCGCACTCCGGCTAGCCGGCTGTAGCCAGCAAGCGCTGGCTAGCCGGCGCTGGCGGCCTCTTCCGCACGGAGGCTGCCCGCCAGCACCGACTGGTCCCGGCCCTGGGTCTTCGCCCGGTACAGGGCCGCATCAGCGCACTCGATCAGTGCTTTGAGGTCCGGCCTGCCCTCCCCGGTGGAGGTGATCCCGTAGCTGACCGTGGGCAGTTTGGCCTCAACGTTGGGCTGCTCGGCCTGCAGCCGGCGGCTGATGTTGGCGGTCATTTCCCCTGCCCGCTCCGGGGAAACACCCGGCAGGAGCAGGATGAATTCCTCGCCGCCATAGCGCCCCACCAGGTCGGTGGAACGGACCGAGGCCGCGCACGCCGCGGCAAAGGTCTGCAGCGCCGCGTCCCCCGCCGCGTGGCCGTACTTGTCGTTGACGGCCTTGAAGTGGTCCAGATCCGCCAGGACCAGTGACGCAGGGGTCCTGGCGTTGCTGAGCCGGCGCAGTTCGTTGGCTGCCAGGTCCATGAACGCGGTCCGGTTCAGGAGCCCGGTCAGTCCGTCCACCGTGGCGCGGGCGCGGAGATCGCGGGTCAGTTGTTCGTTGCTGAGTTCGACCATGGTGAAGGACGCCACCACCAGGACCATGGTGGTCAGGATCGTGGTCACCACCGAGCCGAAGTAGGTGACAAAGATCGGTCCGTCCGGGCCCTCGGTGAGGAAAGTGACCAGCCGGCCGGCGTAGAAGATGGTGAGCAGGGCGGAGCCGTAAGCCAGCGGCCGGTGCACCCGGGAGTAGTCGACGTCGAGCCGGAAAAGCTCTCGCGAGGACAGGCCCAGCATGATCCCCATCAGTGCCAGCAGCACGGGTCCGCCGGACCAGAGATTCGTCGCCGGGTTGTCCATGACGGACACGATGCCTGTCACCACGGGGCCGGCCAGGAGGTACCAGATCTTGGGGCTGTCCCGCCGCAGCGACCTGGCCCCGGCCCACATCGCACCTGCGCCGCCTACCAGCAGGGTGTTTCCCAGCGGATTGGCCCAGCTCTGGTTCGCAGTGCCGTCCAGCAGGTAGGACGCGGATCCGGTGAGGAAAAGCAGCAGGGCCGAGCACCACCAGCCGCTGTAGGCCGAGCGGGTCTTGCGGAATGTGATGAAAAAGAACAGGCACAGGAGGGTGAGGGTGACGACGGCGAGGGACACGCGGAGGGTTGAAGTGTCAAGCATCATCCGCTAATTCCCCCGCTAGCACCCGGTGACCCCATTTTCAGCGGTCTCAGACTCTCAATGTGCCCCAAGTATGGCACCCCGCGGGAAGAATGAAGAGCTTCATTCATAATGTGGCATCCCAAAGCGTCACTATGCGCCGCGTGGCATGCGAGCCGCCGGGCGCCATGTCCACCAGGGCAATCCGGTCCAGGCGCAGACTGTCGCCGCTGCGGAGGGTTTTTTCGCCCTGGTGTGAGACATGCGGGCGGTACCCGGTCCTCGTGTAGGCGGGGGTTGCGACCCTTCCCCGGAGCCCTTCCGCCACGTCCGCCAGCTCTTCGTGCAGCTGCTGGAGCGCCGCATTCGGCTCGATCAGGGTGACCGGGATGGACCCGTTCCGGCCGAAGCCCGCCGGGGCGCCGGCGGTCACGGTGGTGCCGAGCGCGGCCCGCACCGGCACCTCCATCAGCCTGGCCACCCGCGCGGCAAGAACATCATTCTGCGGGGCGGCAACGCCTGGCGGCGCGGCACCGCCGTCGACGTCGTCAGCCGAGACGCCCTCGTCGCCCGAGACGCCGCCGTCGACGTCGAACCTCACCAAGGTGATGTGCAGCGGCCACTCGTCGCGGGCAAACTCCATACCCTCGCTCACGGGTTCCACGAAGGCGACCACGACTAGGTTCCGCATGGGCCCAGTCTGCCACTGCCCGCCGACACCGGCGCGCGCTGAGTGCGCGCGCCGGTGGTGCTCAGGCGGCAGGCTTGGGCAGAGCGTGCTTAGACGGTGCGGACCACGTCGTCGTAGGCGAACTTGGGCTTCGGGGCGCCCCAGGCATTTTCGGCGGGGTGGCCGATGTTGACCACCA
>DASSXE010000255.1:0-3897 GCA_035704125.1 Arthrobacter sp. | reverse complement strand
AGCGCCGTGCCTGCCGCTGCGCGGGCCAACGACATCATCTTGCACGAGACAGGGGCATGCAATGACTCAGCGTTCAACGGAAATCTGGATACGGGCCCGCGGCACCGCCGCCGCGGGAGCACATTCTCATAACGAACCGGTCCAACTCTCCGGACGTGCAGCGAGGGAGGTTCTCCGATGACGCAGATAGCGACCCTCGTGGTCCCTGCGCAGACGACCTTCGGCCGCGACGGCGCGCTCTTCGAGGCGCTCCTGGGATTCGTTGCACAGTTGAGCCTGGTCTTGTGGGCCCTGGTGATCTTCACCGTTTTCCTCCGCTTCGTCGGCATCCGCATCTACCGGCGCGCGGCAAAGCGCGCGGCCGCGAGCCAGTCCGCGACGTCGGGCAGCTCCATTCCCGCCCCCCTCGACGCGCCCATCGACGTGGTACCGCCCGCTGTGGCGGCCGTGATCGACGCCGCGATCGAGGCGGCACAACCGGCGGTTTCGGCCGTGATTGATGCCGCGATCGACCTCGTCCAGCCGTCGGAACCACAGCCGGCCACCGTCGTCGCACACAGCGCCCCGGGCGCGGCCCAGGACGCTGCGATGCCCGGCCCAGTGGTGGAACCTCTCTTCGAGGACGCCCCGCATCCCGCCGCGGCGGGTGCCGGCGTCGTCGGAGCACCCATGACGGTGCCCTACCACGGCCCCCGCAGCCTGCGCGGCCCGGGCCACCCGGATGCGCACCTGCCCGCGTTGACCGCTACCTCTGCGAAGTCGTGAGCATGGATACGCCGCTCCTTACTTTCTGGCTGTTCGCCGGCGTCAGCATCCTCTATGTCATGCACTTTGGCCTGTACCTGGTGGGCGCCAACTTCTACGACGTCTGGCAGCAGCGCCGAAAGGCCGTTCGGGGGGTCCGTCTCCCCGTCGACTACGAACCGGAGTGCGCCGCGACGGCCACCTGGACGCGCCGGGGCGCACCGGAGGTACCCGGACTGGTCTCCATCGTCGTCGCCGCGCACAACGAGGAAGCCGTGATCGTCCGGACGCTCGACTCCATCGCGCAGAGTATCTACCGCTCCTACGAAGTGCTGGTGGCGGACGATGCCTCCACCGACCTCACCGGCAGGCTGGTGCGCGACTACCAGGTGCGCCACCCCGGGATGGACCTGCGCATCGTGCGGATGCGCAAGAACGTCGGCAAAGGCGCGGCCCTCAACGCGGCACTGCGCCGGCATGCGCGCGGCCAGTTCGTGATGACCCTCGATGCCGACTCGATCATCGCACCGGACGCAATCTCCAACGCGCTGTCCTACTTCGAGGACCCCTACGTTGCCGGGGTTGCCGCCAACGTGAAGATCCTGGAGGAAACGACGGCGCTCGGCATCCTGCAGCGCTTCGAGCACATGATCGGCTACCGCTCAAAGAAGCTCTACTCCCTGCTGAACTGCGAATTCGTCGTCGGGGGAGTGGCCTCCACGTACCGGATGCGCGTCCTTCGCAAGGTGGACTTCTACGACACGGACACCCTGACCGAGGACATTGGCCTGAGTGAGAAGGTCACGAGCCTGGGTAACCGCCGCTTCCGCCTCGTCTATGGTGCCGACGTGGTGGCCAAGACCGAAGGGGTGCTCACGTTTCGGGCGCTGGCAAAGCAGCGATACCGCTGGAAGTACGGAAGCCTCCAGAACCTGATCAAATACCGCGGCATGATGTTCAACCCCAGCCGCCGGTATACCGGCACGCTGACCTACTACCGGATGCCGATGGCGCTGCTCAGCGAATTCACGCTGCTCATTTCGCCTCTTGCCTGGACGTACGCGGTGTACTGGTCACTGGTGACGAGGACGCCGGCCCTGGTCCTCGGTGCCTACGCGACCATCACCGCCTACACGCTGATGACCATCTGGCTGGACGAGAACCTTACGCCGCGGGAACGGACCCGGCTGTCCATCTACGCGCCGACGGCCTATTTCCTGTTCTACATCATGGACCTGATCCAGCTGACGGCGGCGGTGCGCTGCATCGCCCGTTCCCGTGGCCTGTTCCGGCGCCCCACGGTCAACACCTGGACGTCGCCGCAACGGGCCGGAAGCACGGTGGCGGTGGTGGCCCGTGCCGCGTAGACGCCGGTGGGTCCTGCGCCTGCTCCTGAATCCGCTCGTCATCATCGCGGTGGTGGTCGCCACGATCGCCGCCGGGTGGATGATGTACACGGGCGGAACCAGCGGCGTCGCCCAGGCACGCCCCGGCGCCAACCTGCTCCCGCCGCTCGTCCGCACCGCCGAAGGCTCCGTCGGGGCGTCCGGCCCGTCAGCGTCGCCGGGTCCCAAGAGCGGCTGGGCGGTGGATCACAGCGGGGACGCCCAGACCTCCCTTGAGGTGGCGGACGGGCAGGTGATCGGCCAGGCCCTGAAACTCGACGTCACCCGGTATGCCTCGGGAGACGTCACGTTGACCAGTCCCCGGGTGGCCGTCGAAGCGGGCAAAACCTACCTGTTCAAGGCCTTCGCCAGCAGTGACGCCGACTTCACGCTGCTGGCCCGGCACCACCATGCTGACGGCAGCGCCACCCTCGAACAACTAAGGAACCCGCTCCAAAAACCGGGTAACTCCCCGTTCACGGTGAGCGATGCCTTTGATACTTCAGACACGACGACGGCGGTGGAGTACGTCTTCCGGCTCGCCTCGAAGGGCACTCTCCGGGTCGAGGGCGCCTACCTCGAAGCGGCCACCGACGTGCGGGTCCCGCCCGGCGCCGCAACCGGACCAAATCTCATTCCCCCACCCGGGCCGGCCGGCCCCCAGCCCGGCGCACCCGACGGCTGGGCCCCGTTCACCTACGGGGCGCTGACCATGGAATCCGGGCGCAGCGTAGACACCGGCGGTCCCTTCTTCTGGACCCGGATCGCGAACTACCAGAACGGTGAGGGGAAGTGGCTCTACCCGCCGGTGGCCGTTGCCCCGGACCGGTCCTTCGAGTTCGGCGCCGGCTACCGGTCCGAGCGTGAGGTGGATGTGGTCGCGGAGTTCGAGCTCGCTGACGGCGGCCGCGCCTTCCGCAACCTGGCCACGTTGCCGCCGGCGGGTGAGTGGACGACGCTGCGCGAAGTCTTCCAGGCCCCGGCCGGGGCGAAGACGGTCATGGTCACCCTGATTTCGCATGCGGACGGGACCACCGCCGTCCGTGGCTACTCGCTGCGGGACATTACGAAACCAGGACCCCTCCGCTGGAACCAGCCGATGGTCTCCATCACTTTCGACGACGGCTGGCAGTCGGTCTACGACCGGGCCCTGCCGCTGCTGGCCCAGCACAATTTCAAGTCCACCCAGTACGTCAACGCCAGCTCCATCGAGACGCCGAACTTCGTGACCGCCGCCGAGCTGCAGCAGATGCACCAATCCGGGCATGAGATCGCCGCACACAGCTACGAGCACCTCGACCTCACCTCGATCGGTACCGGCCGGCTGGATGACCAGCTGCGCAAGAGCGAGGACGTGCTGGCGGCTGCCGGACTCGCCACCGACGACCTCGCGCCGCCGTACGGGCGGATGGACCCTCAGGTCCAGTGGTACGCCGGCAAATACTTCAATGTGGTCCGGGGAACGGACGACGGGATCAACACCCGGCAGAACCTCGATCCGGCGGACCTCAAAGTCCTCTACGTCACCGATGAGACCACGCCCGAAACCCTCAAGGAAGCGCTCACCGAGACTTCACAGCTCAACGGCTGGCTCATCATCGTCTATCACCAGATCGCCGCCCCTGATTCGACAGGAACCCAGGAGCACACCATCGCGGCGGACCGGAGCACCATCACGCGAGACGTCCTCGCGACCCAGTTGCAGCTCATTGCCGACAGCGGCATCCGAGTGCAGCCGGTCGCGCAGGCGTTCAAGCAGTTGCAGGGA
>DASSXE010000225.1:0-7760 GCA_035704125.1 Arthrobacter sp. | reverse complement strand
TCCTGGAAGGGACCCGCGTGCTGATCTCCGACACCGCCGCCGGCCTGCTGAACAAAACGTTCAACACCGACGCCGTGAAGGCCGACATGCTCGTCGGCATCGCCAAGATCACCGTCAACACCAAGTAACACCCACCGGAATTAGCCGGAAGAGGCAGGCGGAAGGCCGCGGACCCGAGCGGTCCGTGGCCTTCTGCTCAGAGTTGGAACGGTTGTCGACGTCACGGAACGGTGAAGTGAACCAGAAATGCACAAGCTGGACGGGCGCAAGCTCACAGAAGCGCTGGCTGCGAAGTTAGCCTCGCCAACGCGCGGTACACGGCTGACCGTTGTCCTGGGCCGCTGGCTTGGGCTTGCCTTCAGCGTCTGTTTTCTCACGGGCCTCTTCAGCCACGGGCTGCAGAATCCGCCGGCATGGATGGTCTTCCCCACCAGGCCGGTCTGGATCTACCAGCTCAGCCAAGGAATCCACGTGACCGCCGGCATTGCGGCCATCCCGCTGCTCCTGGCGAAATTGTGGTCGGTGTACCCGGCGCTGCTGTCCTGGCCGCCGGTCAAGTCCGTGCTGCATGGCCTTGAGCGGGCTTCCATCGCACTTTTCGTTGGCTCGTCCCTGGTGCAGGTGACAACTGGCCTGATCAATACCTACAAGTGGTATCCCTGGCCCTTCCCGTTCCGTGAAACCCACTACTGGCTGGCCTGGGTGATTTGGGGTTCACTGCTGCTGCACGTTGCGGTCAAGCTTCCCACGATCGCCGCCCACTGGCGGCGTCGGCAGGACCATGCTGCAGGGACCGCCCCGGCAGCTGCCGGCCGCGGCGACGCAGGCGTTGAGCCTGCGAGGGATTCCGGGGCTGAAGAACTCCGCCCCGGGCGGTGGTCCCGGCGGGCGTTCCTGGCCGCGGTCACCGCAGCAAGCGGCGCGGTGGTCGTCACGACGGCGGGCCAGTCGTTCGGCTGGCTGGCGCCGGCGAATATCTTCGCTCCGCGGAAAATGGGGACGGGCCCGCAGGGGGTGCCGGTGAACCGCACGGCGGCCGACGCGAAGGTGACGGATGCGGCGAAGGCGACAGGCTGGGCGCTGACGGTCCGTTCCGGTGGGACCACCCGCTCCTTCACCCTGGATCAGCTGCGGGCAATGCCCCAGTTCAGCCACGAATTGCCGATCGCCTGCGTCGAGGGGTGGAGCCAGCTGGCCACGTGGCGGGGCGTGAGGGTCCGTGACCTGCTCGGATCCGTCGGTGCGCCGGCGGGTTCCGAACTGCGGTTCACCAGCCTGGAACCTGAAGGCGCCTACCGCATGATGACGATGCCGGCCGAGTACTCCCAAGATGAGCAGACCCTGGTGGCTCTCGAACTGAACGGCGAGGTGCTCGACCTTGATCACGGCTACCCTGCGCGCATTATCGCGCCCGGCCGCCCCGGAGTGCTGCAAACCAAATGGTTGCAGAGTATGGAGGTCCTGTGAAAACCACGACACCGGTCAAGGCCGCCCGGCTGGTGCTGGGCGCCGCCGGACTCGCCGTTCTTGGCTACGGGCTCCAAGGGTTGCCAACCCAGCTCGGGCCAGCGCAGCTGGTAGGTCTCCTGACCTGGATGGCCGTTGCCATCCTGCTGCATGACGGCGTGCTGGTGCCGCTGTCCTCCGCCGCCGGTGCCGGCCTGACGCGGGCCGGGTCGAGGCTGGCGCCTGCCTCGGCCGCCGTGCTGCGCGGGGCGTTGCTGACCGGCGCCGTGGTGACTTTGCTGGCCGCGCTCCTCTTGAAGGCCCAGTCAGTCTCACGATCCCGCACAGTCCTTGAGGCCGGTTACGCCTCGAACCTGGGCTGCTTCTGGGCGGTCCTGGCGGTGGCCTCGACTGCCGCCGTCCTCATCATCGAACGCCGCGCCCGCAGGTCGGCCAACAGGCGGCGCTGACCTGTCACCGGGTTTCCCCGCGTAGGGGCGCCATCGCAAACTCCCTCATGCCGTCGTCGAAACTCACGGCGGGCGCCCACCCCAGCTCGGCCTTGATCCGGTCGGAGGAAGCCGTGATATGCCGTACGTCGCCGAGCCGATACTCGCCGGTGACCACCGGCGGCGGCCCCGCACTGAAGGTGCTCAATGCCGCCGCCACGTCGCCGATGGTCCGGACCTCGTCCGCGCCTACGTTGTAGGCGCGGAAAGCGGGCGGGTTTGCGCCGCCCAGTACCTCCGCGGCAGCGATATTTGCTGCGGCCACATCCCTGACGTGGATAAAGCTGCGCCGCTGGGCGCCGTCTTCGAAGACGCGCGGAGCCTCGCCGCGGGCCAACGCCGACCGGAACAGGGACGCCACTCCTGCATACGGGGTGTTCTTGGGCATCCTTGGGCCATACACATTGTGATACCGGAGCGCGATGGCCGAGCCACCGGTGCTGCGGGCCCAGGAGGAGGCCAGGTGCTCCTGACTCAGCTTCGACGCCGCATAGACGTTGCGGGGATCAAGCGCCGCGTCCTCGGTGACCATCGCAGGGAGCAGGAGAGTGCCGTCTTCCGGACCGCGAGGGTCGTAGATGCCGGCGCGCAGGTCGGCTTCGGCGCGTGGTCCGGGCCGGACCGGCAAGCCGGTCCGAGGATCCGTGTAGGCGCCTTCGCCGTACACGACCATGGAGGATGCCAGCACCAGCCGGCTGATGCGGTGCCGCTCCATCGCGGCCAGCAACACGGCCGTGGCGTAGTCGTTGTTGCGTATGTAGTCCGGAGCGTCCGCGAAGCTCACGCCGAGACCGACCTTGGCGCTCTGGTGGCAGACGGCGTCGACGCCGCGGAGGGCCGCCTCGACCGTCGCCGGGTCGGTTACGTCCCCGGCGATCACTTCAACGCCGGCCATGAACGCCGGGGGTACGGGATGAAGGTCCGGGGCCAGGGAATCGAGGATCCTGACGCTCCAACCCCTGGCAACAGCGGCATCGACAATATGCGAACCAATGAAACCGGCACCCCCGGTGATGAGGATCTTCATCGGGCGTCCACCAGTTCCCGGTCCGCGGGAAGCGCCATGATACGGCGCACCGCCTCGGGATCCATCAAGGTCCGGGCCCGGTAGCCCGCGCCGATGGCCGCCACGGAGGCCTCGAGAACGGCCAGTACACTCGCCTGGGCGTTCCTCAGGCGGGCGAAGACTGCGTCGGCGGTCACCGGATCCGAGCCGTCGTGTCCGGTGTCCGAATCGGTGATGAAGGCCAGATTGGCGAAACCCATGTTGAGTTCGGCGGCCAGCAGCGGTTCGGGGTACTGGGTCATGCTGATGATGTCGGCGCCGCCGGCAGCGTACCAGGCCGACTCGGCCTTTGTGGAAAAGCGTGGTCCGTTAATGACGACGACGGTTCCTTGTGGGACGAAGGCAATCTTGTGTGCTTCGAGGGAAGCAGCGAGGTGCGAACGAAGGGTGGGGCAGAAGGGCTCCGACGCCGGCAGGTGCTGGACGCCGGCAGCTGGAACGCCGTTGACGGCCGTCCCGTCGAAAAAGGTGTCCGGGCGCCCCCATGTACGGTCGATGAGTTGATCCGTCACCACGAAAGTGTCCGGTCCGTAGCCTTCCCTTAAGCCGCCCACGGCCGATGAAGAGAGGACCGCCTCGACGCCGAGGCTTTTGAGTGCCCAAATGTTGGCCCGGTAGTTGATCCGCTGCGGTGGGAGCGAATGCTTTCCGCCATGCCGTGGCAGGAAAGCCACCCTCTGACCGGCAACATCTGCCAGCGTCACGGGGGCGGAGGGAGGCCCGTAGGGGGTGTCGACCTCAATGCTGGCGGTGATTTTCGCGGCCGGCAGCTGGTAGGTTCCGGATCCGCCAATGATGCCAATGCGTGCCTGCGCGGTCGCGGTGGTTGCTTTTTCCATGGTCGATCCTGTCATTTGGTGGCACTCGGGGTGGATATGGGGGTGTCGGCGGCAGGCTTGCGGTCGCTGTGGTCCGGGCCCGCGGCGGCGGGGCCGGCAAGGACCGCCTGATGGTATCCGCGGTACAGACGCCAGCGGGCGCCGCCCCAGACGACGGCGGCCGCGAGCAGAAGGGCGGCCTGGTGCAGCGGAAGACTGAACGGGTCTTTGAGGGGGATCATGTAGATGGCATCCAGGGCGAGGATGACCGCGATGTACTCCCAGCGCCGGCTCAACACGATGAACGGCAGGAGCATCAGTGCATACCAGGGGTAGTTCGGGCTGACGATCAGCAATGTCAAGCCGATCATGACCGTCTGCTGCTCCCATATATTTTCCGGCCCACTGCGGCGGAGCACGCACACCGCGAGGACAGTCAGCGCGAGGGCGCTCAGCAACGGCGGCCAGGGCCCCGCGGAAATGAGCTGCGCCAGCCCGAACCGGCTGCCGCCGCCCTGGCTGTACCCCTCTTCTCTGAGGTAGCCGGGCAGGAAGCCCAGCACACCTATCCCGGCAATAGCCAGGTATGGCACGTAGAGGAGAACGAACGATGCCAGCGCCGCCGCAATGAACCGGGCGGGGCGCCGGAACAACAGCGCCGGGGCGGCGATGACCGGGATGAGCTTGGTCGCCACTGCAGCCCCGAATGCCAGGCCGGAACGCAGGGGCTTGCCGCCGGTCAGCAGCATCCCCGCGGCGAGGATCAAAGCGGAGCCCAAAAGATCTACGTGGGCGTTGTTTACTGCCTCAAGCTGCACGAACGGGCTCCAGGCCCAGACCGCGGCGAGGTGCGTGGGCAGGCCGCGACGGGCAAGGGCTGCCAGCAGCATAAGGGATACTGCGACGCTGATCAGGAGACCGGCCAGTTGAAAGGCAATATAGCCCACCGAAGCAGGGAGGGCGGCACGGACTCCGAAGAAGTAGATTTCTGCGGTAGGCGGATAAATGGTGGGCACATGTGGCCTGTTGATGGCCGTGCACAGCGGGTTACCGGAGGGGAAACCGAAGGCCGGAACTGATTCCGTTCCGAAGAGATCCTTGGCGCACGCGGGCTTGCCGTCCTCATCGAGGGCGCCGGGCGCGAACAGCCACTCTGGCCGGAGTTCAACAAGGGTCTCATCGATGGGCACGTAAGCGTACGGGGAGTGCCCCGCTTTCTGGACGATGCCGTCCCACGCGTACCTCGCGGAGTCGTTGCTGGTCCGCGGTGGCGCACTCATGGCAACAAGCCCGAGGAGCACCGTGCCCGCGATCGTGGCCGCCACGACGCCGCGGGCCGGAACCCTCCTGAGGGCAGTGACGGCCCAGATGATGACACCCCAGGAGAGGAAAGTGCCGACCATCGGGGCTGATTGGAATGGGTTGTGGGGGACAACCATCCACCACAGCAGGCCCGCGAGGACCAAAAGCGGGGCCGCAACCGCCGCCGCCGTTCCGAACCCGGCGCGGGCTTCGGTGCCGGGGGCATGCCGGGTGAGCGTCCCTGCAATCACGCTGGCGTCCTGGCCGGCCCGGCCACCGGTGATAGCCGGCAGAACACCCGGTCCTTCAGCCGCTGGACGGAGGCAACCGTCCAGCCGCTGCGCTGCGCCCGGGACGCGAGTCCCACGGTCCCCGTCCGGGCCCAGCGGAAAGGTTCGCTTCGATTACCGGCCGCGTCTTCCAGCACGGCTGTGTACACGGTGTCGAGGTCCGCGTCGGCTTCCACCTCCACCAGCAGTGTTCCTTGCGGTGCTATGAGCTGGCGGCAGCGTCCCAGCAGCGACGTGATGCTCCCGCCGATGCCGATGTTCCCGTCAAACAGGATCGCGGATTGCCACAGTCCTGCATGCGGCACCGGGTCGAAGACCGACTGTTCGAGTGCCCGGACACCCCGGCTGGTAGCCCGCCGGACGGCTTCCGCGCTCGTGTCGATCCCCAACGCAGGAAGCCCCAGCCGTTGCGCCGCTGACAGGAGCCTTCCCGGACCGCAACCGATATCCAGGATCGGGCCTCTGAGTCCTTGGAGCAATGCCAGTTCGAGGGAGCTTGCGTCGGCACACCAGCCCTGCACGTCAAAGTCCACCGGATCCGCAGAGTGCCCGATGTCCGGACGAAGCGTCAGGGTTCCCGCGCCCTTAACCAGCGCGAGGGCGTAGGGTTCCGTGAGGCCCTGACCGAAGTGTGTGCCGGGTGCAACGTCCGTGGCGGTCACAGGACGGCCCCGGCGATAGCCAGCGAGTCTTGCGGATTTTCCGTGGCGGCGTGGACGGCCTGGGCAAACTTGGTTCCCGGCATCAGGGCGGCGATGCGGACAGCATCGCTAAAGAAGTCCATATCGGAGAGCTCGGCCAGGAAGCCGATGGTTAGTCCCTCCGCCAGCAGGCGACCCAGCTGCATTTCCCCGGTTGACTCTGTTGACATCGGTACACCCCGGATCAGGTGGCCGGTGGGCCGGCGCAGAGCCAGCGCCCAGAACCCACCGTCCGTGGCGGGTCCCAGCCAGCCGTCATGCCCGGAAGTTTCGGCGTGCCAGTCTTCAAAGAGCGGCGCCAGGTGACTTGCGGAGAAGTGCGGGGTGTCCATGCCGAGGATGAGCAGCGGTCCGGTGGCGGCATCGCAAATGGCGGCGAGGCGCTCATCCAGCCCTCCGGATTGTTGCGGCAAGACAGTGAACCCGTCCGCGTCTCCCGCCGACGGCGTCCCATCCATCACCAGCCACCGGTTGGTGACAGGGAGCATTCGTACCGTCTCGAGGGTCTGGCTGAGGCTTAGCTGGGCCAGGGCCGCCGCTCCCTCGGGGCTTAAGGGCGGACTCAGGCGTGTCTTGACGCGTCCCGGCAGGCACTCTTTGGCGATGACCGCCACTGTTAGGTCCAGGCTATGGCTCATAACCGTCATTCGCTGCCGCCGGCACGACGGACCGGTCCCGAGTAGGCGGCCGCCGCGGCGGACCTGAGCTGGGCGGACATATCACGGACAGCCGTGACGGTACCCCGGAGCGTTCCGGTGACCTTCGATTTGCCGGTGCGGGGGGCATAGGGGACCGGAATCTCCAGAATTTCCCATCCCCGCAGATGCGCCTTGAGGAACATCTCAAGGGGGTAGCCGCTGCGGCGGTCCTCGAGCCCCAGGGACAACAGGTCGGTCCGGCGTGCCGCCCGCATCGGGCCCAGATCCGTCACTGGCAGGCCGGTGAGGCTGCGGAGACGCCGGGCGAGGACGATGTTGGCGATCCTGGCGTGCAGGGGCCAGGAACCGCGCTGAGGCTGGCGGCTGCCCAACACCAGGTCTGCCGTGCCGCCCAGAAGCGGCGCAACCAGGCCGGGCAACTCGCGTGGGTCCAGGGAACCGTCGCAGTCGCAGAAGGCGACCAGTTCCGCCGTCGCCGCCCGCAATCCAGCGTGCGCGGCGGCCCCAAAGCCCCGCCGCGTCTCATGGACGACCAGTGCGCCGAGGCTTTTAGCGATCTCGGGTGAACCGTCCGTTGAGCCGTTGTCCACCACGATGGCCCGGTACCCCTCAGGGATGCGGGACAGAACCCAGGGGAGAGCACCGCTTTCGTTCAAGCACGGCAGAACGACGTCGACCATGGCTCCATTCATTAAACAGCCTTTCAAAGCTATGGTTTCAGGCGCTTCGCCCGGAATTCCCTACGGTACCGGAACGAAAAGTGCCACGGGCCGCGAAAGGGCGGAGCCGTGGCACCTCCCGCCGGTGCAGACCATGCATCCGGCAGGTATTCCGGTGGGTGTTACTTGGTGTTGACGGTGATCTTGGCGATGCCGACGAGCATGTCGGCCTTCACGGCGTCGGTGTTGAACGTTTTGTTCAGCAGGCCGGCGGCGGTGTCGGAGATCAGCACGCGGGTCCCTTCCAGGA
>DASSXE010000188.1:0-2692 GCA_035704125.1 Arthrobacter sp. | reverse complement strand
TTGTCGCGGGTGAGGGCGAGGTCGCGGACCGGTGCGATGCACTTCAGGTCCGGGCCGAGGGTCTGGATGCCGACCTCGAAGCGGACCTGGTCGTTGCCCTTGCCGGTGCAGCCGTGGGCGACGGTGGTGGCGCCGAATTCGCGGGCGGCCTTGACCAGGTGCTTGACGATCACGGGGCGGGAGATCGCGGAGACCAGCGGGTAGTGGCCCTGGTAGAGGGCGTTGGCCTTCAGCGTGGGCATGCAGTACTCGTTCGCGAACTCGTCCGAGGCGTCGGCGACGTAGGCTTCGACGGCGCCGCAGCCCAGGGCGCGCTGGCGGATGGTTTCCAGCGACTCGCCGCCCTGTCCGACGTCGACCGCCACGGCGATGACCTCGGCGCCGGTCGCTTCACCGATCCAGCCGATGGCTACGGATGTATCCAGGCCACCGGAGTAGGCCAGCACAATACGCTCAGTCACTTCACATGCTCCTTCATAATTTGGGGTCTTGAAATCTTGAATTCTTCAGTACAAGTGTGCGGCATGCTCACTGGCCGGCTTCCTCGGCCAGGGCCAGGAAACGGGCCGCAACGGACGCGCCGCCGGCCGGGTCGCGGGTGACCAGCAGCACGGTGTCGTCCCCGGCGATGGTGCCCAGGATGGACGGCATCACCGAGTGGTCGATCGCCAGGGCCAGGAAGTTGGCGGCACCCGGCGGCGTCCGCAGGACCACGAGATTCCCGGAGGCCTCCGCGGTGACCAGCAGTTCGCCGCAGAGCCGGGCAAGCCGGGCGTCGAGGATCTCCTGGGTGACGCCGCTCTTGGCTCCGCGTTCCCCGCCCTCCCCCGGCACGGCGTACACCAGGACGCCGTCCTTGCTCCGGACGCGGACCGCGCCGAGTTCCACCAGGTCGCGGGAGAGCGTGGCCTGGGTGACCTGGACGCCGTCGTCCGCGAGCAGGGCCGCCAGTTCGGCCTGCGACCGCACGGATTCACCGGTCAGGATGGCGGTGATCCGCGCCTGCCGGGCCGTTTTGGTGGCCGGGCTGGCCCCCTGCGCGGCGGGCTGGACGGACATTAGCTCAGCCCCTCCACCGGCGTCAGCCCCTCCACAACGGCCAGCCCGGAGCGGTGCATCAGCCAGGCCATCAGGGCCTTCTGGGCGTGCAGCCGGTTTTCGGCCTCGTCCCAGACCACCGACTGCGGGCCGTCGATGACGCCGGCGGAGATTTCGAAGCCGCGGTAGGCGGGCAGGCAGTGCAGCACGACGGCGTCGGGGGCGGCGAGCGTCATGGCGTCCTCGTCCACGGAGTAGTTGCGGAAGAGCTTGAGCCGGGCTTCCTTCTCGTCCTCCTGGCCCATCGACACCCAGGTGTCGGTGGCGACGACGTCGGCCCCGCGGAGGGCCTCGGCGGCGTCGACCGTGACCAGCACCGAGCCGCCGGTTTCGGCCGCCCGTTCCTCCGCCGCGGCGACGATTTCCGCAGCGGGCAGGTAGCCCTCGGGGCCGGCGATGCGCACGTGCATGCCGGCGGTGACGCCGGCCAGCAGGTAGGAGTTGGCCATGTTGTTGGCGGAGTCGCCCAGGTACGCCATGGTCAGCCCGGCCAGCGGGCCCTTGTGCTCCTTGATGGTCAGCAGGTCGGCCAGCAGCTGGCACGGGTGGTAGTCATCGCACAGGGCGTTGATGACCGGCACGCGGGAGTTCTCCGCCATCGCGGCGAGGCCGGCGTGCGCACCGGTCCGCCACACGATGGTCGAGACCATCCGCTCGAGCACCTTGGCGGTGTCTTCGACGGACTCCTTGTGGCCGATCTGGGCCTCGCCGGGGTTGATGATCAGGGCGTTGCCGCCCATGTCGGCGACGCCGGTGGCGAAGGAGACGCGGGTGCGGGTGGAGGTCTTGTCGAAGATCACGGCGACGGTCCTGCGGCCGCTGCCCTCCGCCGCGTAGGGCTGGACGCTGTACGGCGCGGCCTTCATCCGGACCGCGAGGTCCAGCACCTCGGCCTGTTCGGCCGGGGTGAGGTCGGTGTCCTTGAGGAAGTGGCGGGTGGTTGCTGGTGCGGTCACTGGGCGTCCTTTGCGGTCTGGAGGAGGGCCGGCAGCGCGGCGAGGAAGCGGTCGGCCTGCGCCTCGGTCAGGATCAGTGGAGGCGCCAGCCGGATGGTGTGCGGGCCGGGACTGTTGATGATGAAGCCGGCGTCCAGACCGGCGGCCACGACGGCGGGGGCCACGTCGGCGTCGAGGTCGAAGCCGATCAGCAGGCCTTCGCCGCGGACCTCGGTCACGCCGTCGACGCCGGCCAGCCCGGTACGCAGGTGTTCGCCCACGGCCTTGACGTGGTCAAGGACGTCCTGGTTTTCCAGCACGTGCAGGGTGGCCAGGGCCGCCGCGGTGGCCACCGGGTTACCGCCGAACGTCGTGCCGTGCTGGCCTGCGGAGAGCAGCGCGGACACCTCCGGACCATAGGTGATGAGGGCGCCAATCGGGAAGCCCCCACCCAGGCCCTTGGCGAGGGTCACGGCGTCGGGAACGATTCCGGCGTCCTCGCTGGCCAGCCATTTCCCGGTTCGGCCAATGCCGGTCTGGACCTCGTCGAGGATCAGCAGGGCGCCGGCAGCGGTGGTGGCGTCCCGGGCGGCCTTGAGGTACCCGGCGGGCAGCGGCCGGACGCCGGCCTCGCCCTGGATCGGTTCCAGGACGACGGC
>DASSXE010000140.1:0-2873 GCA_035704125.1 Arthrobacter sp. | reverse complement strand
TCAATGAGTTGAGTTGGGGAACACGGAGAAGACTTCGGCAGGGCGCAGCCGCGACTGGTACGCCTGGGGCGAAGCTGTCCGTGAGCAAATGTCAGGCCCACATGGGGGCACCCACACCCTCCTGGGCCGTCCGGGATCTGTCCCGTCAACCGGCCTGCAGCGGAGGATCGCTGACACGTTACCGCGGTAACTTGCCTTCGACTCTAAGGCCGGCACGGCGGGCAAACAAGTCGGCGGCCGAATTAAGACGCGGTTTTACGCGCCGCGGGAGGCGCGGCGCGAATATTCTTCGAATCCTGCGGGGTCCGCCCTCGGATGGCGGGTCCGCCGGGCGACCCGGGGTCCGGACTGGACCGCGGCCGTCCGGCCCTCCCCCCGGCCGCGGTGCAGGTCTATCCTGATGCCATGATCCAGCTTCCAGCCAGTTACCAGGAGTACCTCGCCGGCAAGAGCGAGAGCATCGTCAATACCGTCCGGCCGATCCTGATGCAGTCGGCGGCGGACCAGCTGCACGGCGTCCGGGTGGTGGTGCACCCGCATGACCACCAGGCCCACATTGATGACACGCTGCCGTTCGGGACGGTGCTCGAAGACATCGACTGACGCCCGGGCTCCCGGATTCCGCCGTCAGGCAGCGGTTTCCCGGTTTCGGGTCCGTCCGGTTACCCGTCCAGCAGGAGCCGCTGGGAGCGGGGCGCGAGCGCGTGTTCCAGGACCAGGCAGGCCGCGCCGACGGCGCCGACGTCCTCCCCCACACCAGTGCCGACGACGTCGAGGCCGTGGATCTTTCCGGTGTCGCTGTTCTCTGCGACGAGGTCCGGGATCAGTTCCAGGTATGCCGGCGCGAGGCAGGTCCAGAACGGGCCGCCAAAGACAACCCGGTCAACGTCCAGGACGTTGGTGACCGCCGACACGGCCCGGCTGACCAGGACTGCGGAGTCCCGCAGGATCGCCATCGCGACGTCGTTGCCGCCGTAGGCGAGGGCACAGAGCTCGGCGAACCGTTCCTGCACCGCCGGTGCGCTGAGGTCGGTCAGGGCGCCGTCGAGCACGCCCGCAGCCTCCGCCTTGGCCACCAGGACCTGCGGGATGGCGGAGGACTTCACGCAGCCGCGGCGGCCGCAGTCGCACGGGGGGCCGTCCGGGTCGACGATGATGTGGCCGATTTCGCCGGCGTTTCCGGAGGTACCTCGGATGACCTCATCGTTGAGCACGAGGCCGCAGCCGATGCCGGTGCCCATGTACATGAAGACGAAGCTGCCCGCGCCACTGGGCCCGCCGGCCCAGGTCTCGGCCACGGCCGCGCTGGTGACATCCTTGTCCAGGATGGTGCTCAGCCCGGTGGCTTCGGCCAGGGCGTCGCGGAGCGGTACCCGGTCCCAGCCCGGCAGCAGCGGCGGGTCCACCACCGCGCCGGCCACGAGGTCGATGGGGCCCGGCGAGGCAACGCCCAGGCCGGCGACCTTGGCGCGGTCCACGCCGGAGTCCTGGATCAGCTGCCTGATCTCGGTTGCGATGGTTTCGATGATGGCCGACGCTTCACTGCCGTCCGGCGTCTTGATCCGGGTATGCCGGACAACGGCGCCGACGAGGTCCAGCAGGACGAAGGTGAGCACCGCCGGGTCAAGGTGGACGCCGACGGCGTACATGCCGCCGGGGTTGAGGCGCAGCATGGTGCGCGGCTTCCCGGGACCAGTGCCTTCCTTGCCCGCCTCGACGATCAGGTGCTGGTCCAGCAGCCGCCGGGAGATGTTGGAGATGGTCTGCGGCGACAGGCCGACGATCTGCGCGAGTTCCACCCGGCTCAGGCCCGACGGTGCCCGCCGGATCGCGTCCAGGATGACGGTGAGGTTGAAATCGCCCATCCGCGGGAGGTTCGTGCCCCGCCGCGGTGCGGGTGTGCGGGTCTCAGTCACTGATACCTCTCAACGTCTTTGGTAAAGCACTGCCGATGTGGGAAATGGTACGTTACCAGCCTTGCCCCGCCCCACATTCGGCCGTCACGTTCCCCGGCGTCGGCGTCGTACCGCTGCCCGCGGGCACTCAGCCGGGTCTGCGGACGCTGGCGGTGACGGTGAATTTGGGGTTGCGGCCCACCTCGCTGGTGGGGCCGACCAGCCGTTCCAGCGCGGGCCGGTACTGCAGGTGGCTGTTGAAGACCGTCCACAGCTGGCCGCCGGGTGCCAGCACCCTGGCCGCTGCCTCGATGAGTTTCAGGCCGGCGCCGGCGTGCACCGCCGCCCCCAGGTGGAACGGCGGGTTGAGCAGCACCAGGTCAGCGGAACGGTCCGGCAGGGTGCTCATCGCGTCGTCCTGCAGCGCCACGAGGTTCCGTTCCAGGCCGTTGGCGCGGGCCGTGGCGAGGGCGGAGTCGACGGCGGCCGCGGACCGGTCGGTGGCGGTGACCCTGGCCTGCGGATGCTGCCGGGCGTACAGCGCGGCGAGGATTCCGGTGCCGCAGCCGAGGTCGACGGCGTGCCGGGCGGGCGGCATCTGCGGCAGGAAGTCGAGCAGGAAGCGGGTGCCGATGTCCAGCCCGGTCCCGGCGAACACCGCTCCCCTGGCGCAGACCGTCAGCTCCAGTCCGGCGTGGTGTTCGGCCACCGGATAGGGCGGCTCCCCCGCGGCCGGGCGGGGGTTCCGGGCCAGCAGCACCCGGGACTTCTGCCGGGCCAGTTGCGGCTGCACCTCGCCAAAATAACGCGCCAGCACCGCGTTCATGCCGAGACTCATATGTTTGACCCGGCCGCCCGCCAGCAGCACCGCATCCGGTGCCGCGTACCGGGCGACGGCGTCGGCGATTTCCTCCAGCTCCGCGAGGGAGCGTGGAAGCTGCAGCAGCACCAGGGCGGCCCCTTCCACGGCGGCGCGCA
>DASSXE010000520.1:0-3093 GCA_035704125.1 Arthrobacter sp. | reverse complement strand
AGGACGACGTCGTCGCGTTCCTGACCGTCGGGCCCCTGGCCGACGGGCACACCCTGGTGGTTCCCACCGAGGAAGTGGACCGCTGGACCGACGCGTCGCCCGAGACCCTGGGCCGGGTGATGGAGGTGGCACGCAGGATCGGTGCCGTCCAGGTGGACGTCTTCGGCGCGGCCCGGGCGGGCCTGACCGTGGCCGGCTACGAAATCAACCACCTGCACGTCCACGTCTGGCCCTCCAACTCGATGGCGGACTATGATTTCGCCTCGGTGGAGCAGAACCCGGATCCGGACCGCCTGGACGCCAACGCGGAAAAGCTGCGCGACGGCCTGCGTCAGGCCGGCTACGGCGAGCACGTCCCGGACGCCTAGTGGAACCCGGTAGCTGGCCCCGGCGGTGTTACGCCGGGGCCAGCGCCTTGTTCAGCTGGGTCCGGATCCGCTTTTCGGAAACCGAAAAAGCGGTCCCGAGCTCGACGGCGAAGAGGCTCACCCTGAGCTCCTCGATCATCCAGCGGACCTGGGTTAACTCGGTCCCCGCCCGCCGCCCGGGCAGCAGGGCGGAGACGGCGTCGTCATAGTCATCCTCGAGGCCCTGGACCACGGCCATCGCCTGGGCATCCCGTTGGACGTTGTTGGGAAGCTTCTCCAAACGCTTCTCGATCGCGGCCAGATAGCGCGGCAGCTGGCTCAGCTGCGCGTAGCCCGTGCGTGCCACGAAGCCGGGGAAGACAAGCTGCTCCAGCTGGCTCTTGACATCGTTGAGGGCGCTGATCAGCGCCAGGCTGGTGGTCCGCTTGAGCTGCTTTTCGATCCGCCGGGTGCTGGCGAGGATGCGTTCGACGACGGCGGTGACCGTGAAGACCGTGTCGATCAGCTCGGCCCGGACCTGTTCGTAGAGGGCCTTGAAGGACGCTTCGTCCCACGGCAGCGCAGCCGGCGTGAGCTTGTCGATTGCGGCCAGGGCGCAGTCGGCGATCAGGGCCGAAACGGAGCCGTGCGGGTTTTGGCTGAACGTCAGCTTCTCCGTGTTGTTCAGGTGCTCCAGGACGTAGCGGTCCGGCGGCGGGACCTTCAGGGCCAGCAGCCGGATCACGCCGGCGCGCATCGCCTGGTCCTGCTCCGAGGAGGTCTGGAACAGCCGCAGGGCCACCGAGGTGCCTTCGTCCACCAGCCCCGGGTAACCCGTGACGGTGTGGCCCTTGACCGTGCCCTGGACCTGGCGTTGCACCGTCCCGAAGGTCCAGTCCTTGAGCCCGGTCAGCTCGGTGAAGCCTGCCGGTGCGGCGGCCCGCTGCGGGGCAGCGGCCCCGGACGCGGTTTTGGCCCTGGGCGCCGTGGTGGACGGCGTGGCGCCGAGGGATTCGGCGATCGCCCGACGGGTGGCGGGGGCCAGCTTCTCCTGCAGCGCGGCGAGGTCCTTGCCCTCGTCCAGGACCTTCCCACGGGAATCCACCACCCGGAAGCTGACCCGCAGGTGCGGCGGCACGGCCTCCCAGTTCCAGGATCCCGGCGGGACGATCTGGCCCCGGATCCGGCGCAGCACCAGTTCCAGCGAGGGCTCAAGTTCGTCCGTCGCGGGGTCGAAATCGGCCTCCAGCGCGGCGACCGCCTGGCGGGCGACGTCGGGAGCGGGAACGAAGTTCTTGCGCACCTGCTTCGGCAGCGACTTGATCAGTGCGGTGACCAGCTCCACCCGCTGGCCTGGGATCAGCCAGCGGAATGCGGCGTCGTCCAGCTGGTTCAGGAACAGGACCGGGACCTCGGCGGTGACGCCGTCTGCCGGATTCGGTGCCGACCCGGGAGCCACCGGGCTGAACTCGTAGCTCAGCGGCAGTTCGAAGCCCTTGTGCTGCCAGGCCTTGGGGTAGGCCGAATCGTCCAGGGCGTCGGCGTCCTCGCTGATCAACAGCGACTTTTCGAAGTCCAGGAGGGACGGGTCCTGCTGCCGGGCGTCCTTCCACCACTTGTCGAAGTGGCGTTCTGAAACGACATCCTTGCCAACCCGGGCGTCATAGAACTCGAACAGGGCCTCGTCGTCGACCAGGATGTCACGGCGGCGCATCCGCGCCTCAAGCTCCTCGATCTCCTGGAGCAGGGCGCGGTTGCGGTGGAAGAACTTATGGTGGGTCTGCCAGTCGCCCTCCACCAAGGCGTGCCGGATGAACAGTTCGCGGGAGAGTTCCGGATCCACCCGGCCGTAGTTGACCCGCCGGCTGGGAATGATCGGCACGCCGTAGAGCGTGACCTTCTCATGGGCCATCACCGCGCCCATCTTCTTGGACCAGTGCGGTTCGCTGTAGCTGCGCTTGACCAGGTCAGGGGCCACCTGCTCGGCCCAGAGCGGGTCGAACTTCGCGGCCACCCGTGCCCACAGCCGGCTGGTCTCGACCAGCTCGGCGGCCATCACGAAGGTGGGGGACTTCTTGAACAGCGCCGAGCCCGGGAAGATGGCGAAGCGGCTGCCGCGGGCGCCGGCGTACTCGCGCTTGCGCTCGTCAAGGATGCCGATGTGGCTCAGCAGCCCGGAGAGCAGGCTGATGTGGATTCCCTCGTGGTTGCCCACCGGATCGGTCAGCCGTTTGTTGTCCAGGCTGATGCCCAGCGGCCGGGCCAGCTGGCGCAGCTGGGCGAAGAGATCCTGCCATTCCCGGACCCGCAGGTAGTTGATGAACTCGTTGCGGCAGAGCCTGCGGAAGGCGGTGGAGGAGAGCTCCTGCTGCTTCTCCTGCAGGTAGTTCCAGAGGTTGAGGTAGCCGGTGAAATCCGAGTTCTCGTCCCGGAACCGCGCGTGTTTCTCCGCGGCCAGCTGCTGCTTGTCGGTCGGACGCTCACGCGGGTCCTGGATGGTCAGCGCCGCCGCCAGGATCATGACTTCGCGGACGCAGCCGCGCTTGCCGGATTCGACGATCATCCGGCCCAGCCGCGGATCCACGGGGAGCTGGGCCAGCTGTTGGCCGACGGCGGTGAGGCCGCCGCCGTTCCGGCCGCCGGGCCGCCGCTGACCGCCGCGGCGCGCCCCGCCGTCGTCGTCCGCTTCCGGAGCCCGCGCGGCACTGAGGGCGCCCAGCTCACGGAGCAGCGTGACGCCGTCGTT
>DASSXE010000496.1:0-2038 GCA_035704125.1 Arthrobacter sp. | reverse complement strand
GAATGCCGAGGTTGGCGGAGTTGGCCAGGGACGAGCTCATCGAGGAGACCAGGGCCTCGGGCAGCGGGCGCTTGAATACCAGCCGCACCAGGGCGAAATAGAGGGCTGCCGTGGATACGGCGCCCACCGCCGCGACCAGCAGCGGCGCGGCGAAGACGTCATTGAGCCTGGCCTTACTGAGGGTCTCGAACAGCAGCGCCGGGCTGGCGACGAAGAAGGTCAGGGCGCTGAGGACCGAGCGGGCATTCTCGCCGAGGATGTTGCGGCGGCCAACGAACATGCCCACCAGGATGATGGACCAGACGACGAAGAAGCCGGCCAGGACCCCTAGCATGCGGCCGGTCCGGGCATCACGGGGCCGGGCGGCGGGGGAGGTGCGGTGGGGATCGAAGGGCCGGACACCGTCCCAGAGTAATCAGATTTACTCGAGGATCCGGCACCCGGCGTCGTAACAAGGCCCGGAATGACGGGCTGGCGGTCAGCTGAGGGTGGCGTTGTTCAGCGCGTGCGGCGGCCGAAGCAGGCCGGCGGTGTGGCCTTCCGCGGGATCGCTGCCGATCTGCACCACCCGGTTGTCCTTATCCACATGGACCACCTTGGGGGTGAATGACTTGGCCTCATCCGTGGTCATCTGGGCGTAGGTGATCAGGATGACGATGTCGTTTTCGTGCATGAGGTGCGCTGCGGCACCGTTGATGCCGATGACGCCGGAGCCGCGCTCGCCGGCGATGGTGTACGTCTCAAGCCGCGCGCCGTTCGTGACGTCCACGATCGCGACGAGTTCGCCGGGGAGAATGTCCGCGGCTTCCAGCAGGTCCAGGTCAACGGTGACCGAGCCGACGTAGTGAAGGTCCGCGTGGGTGACCGTGGCGCGGTGGATTTTGGACTTGAACATTGTTCGATTCATAACACCACCAGTCTAGCGCCGGCCCGGGGGACGCGCTGTGAGCCAGCGGACACTCCCGCCGCCGGTGAGGGTCAGGCGGCGGGCGTGATGGAGGCGGCCGTCTGCGCGAGGATCTCCCGGGCCGCCAGGATCGCGGGCCGCTTCGAGCCGGAGCGGCGGACTGAGGTGAAGACGGTGCGGTGCGGCCGGCCGGGCAGTTCGATCAGCCGGGCGGTGGTGCCCCGGCCGGTCCAGACCAGGTCCGGCATCAGGGCCACCGCGTTGCCCGATTCGATCAGGCGGATCTGGGCCTGCAGGTCGGCGGTTTCGAAGCGCACGTCGGGCTCGAAGCCCGCGCTGCGGCAGGCCTGCTCCGCCCAGTGCCGGGATGCCGCGCCGCGAGGTTCCATGACCCAGGACATTCCCGCGGTGTCGGCCAGCCCGGTGATCCCGGGCCGGCCCGGGGCGGCCGGCGGGACGGCCAGCCGGATGGCGTCCCCGGTCAGGCTGACCCGGTCGAGTTCGGCGTAGTGCGGTGCCGCGTGGCCGGGGTACTGCTCGGCGATGACCAGGTCGAAGTCCCGCGCCCAGGTCTCGTGCAGCGCCGTCTCCGGTTCCCGCTGGGTCATCTCGATCCGGACCTCCGGGTAGCTCGCGGCCATCCGGGTCAGGGCATCGGGCATCAGCGCCAGGGCGGCAGACTGGAAGACCGCGATCCGCACCGTGCCGGTCACGGTCGTCAGCGAGGCGGCAAGGTCGGCCTCCGCCTGTTCCAGGGTTTCCAGCAGCTGCGCGGTGTGCGCCACCAGCACCTCGGCCTGCGGGGTGAGCTGCACCCGGCGCCCGGTCTTCCGGAGCAGTTCCACGCCGGCTTCCTTCTCCAGCAGGGCCAGCTGTTGGGAGACCGACGAAGGGCTGTACTGCAGCGCTTCGGCGACTTCGGCGAGCGTGCCGCGGATTTGGAGTTCGCGCAGGAGCCGCAGCCGGCGGACATCGAGCATGGCAATTCCTTGTGAATTCTAATGGTTATCGGTTAGAAGAAGTCACTTTATCTAATGGAATTAGCCTTGCATACTGTTCTCACCAAGTGACACCCATCACAGGGCGGATTGATGGGATCGATTCGACGCAGGAGACCGTGATGAGCACCAG
>DASSXE010000373.1:0-2404 GCA_035704125.1 Arthrobacter sp. | reverse complement strand
CCGGCCGGATGTCCGCACTGAGCTCGGCCCGGCACAGCACCTCGCCCCGGCCGTTCGCCACCAGCACCATGCCGCCGTCCTCGATTCCCTGCGCGGCGGCAGCAGCGGGATGGATCTGCAGCCGCGCCTCCGGCCTGGCTGCGGCCAGGTCGGCAACCCGGCGCGTCTGGGTACCCGACTGGTAGTGCTCAAGCCAGCGCCCGGTCACCAGGGTCATCGGAGTACCGTCGGCGCCCGGCAAACCGGGCCCAGTGCGCGCCAAAGCGGGCTCGGACGCACGACGGCGGGGCATCACCGGCGTCAGCACCGCCCGGCCGCCGGGATGGGCGAACGCGTCCCGGAACAGCCGCGGTGTCCCGGTGCCGCCCGCCGGAAACGGCCAGTAGGCTTCCTCGCCGCGGTCCAGCATGGCGTAGTCGATGCCGGAGTAGTCGGCCGGACCGCCGGCCGAGGCCAGCCGGAGTTCCTCGAACACGGTCTCAGGGTCGGCGCTGAACGTCGACGGTGCGTCCAGCAGCTCGGCCAGCCGCGCCATGATCCACAGTTCGCTGCGGACCCCGGGCGGGGGAGCGATGGCGCGGCGGCGGCGCAGCACCCGGCCCTCCAGATTGGTCAGCGTGCCCTCCTCCTCGGCCCACTGGGTTACCGGCAGGATCAGGTCCGCCTCGGCCGCGGTCTCGGAGATGAAGAAGTCACAGACCACCAGGAAATCAAGCCGGCGCAGCCCCGCGGTCACGGCGTTCGCGTCCGGGGCGGAGACCGCCACATTGGCGCCGTGCACGAAGAGGCAGCGCACGCCGTCGGGCTTCCCCAGCGACGCGAGGAGTTCGACGGCGGGCACGCCGGGACCGGGAATCAAGGCCTCGGGTACGCCCCAGACGCCCGCCACGTGGGCCCTGGCCGCGGGGTCGGTGATCTTGCGGTATCCCGGAAGCTGGTCTGCCTTCTGGCCGTGCTCCCGGCCGCCCTGGCCGTTGCCCTGCCCGGTGAGCGTGCCGTAACCGCTGTTCGCCGAGCCCGGCAGGCCCAGCAGCAGGGCCAGGTTGATCGCGGCGGCGGCGGTGTCCGTGCCGTCCACGTGCTGTTCCACGCCGCGGCCGGTGAGGATGTAACTGCCGCCCTGGCCCGCACCGCCGGCCAGCCGCCGGGCCGTCTCGCGGATCAGCCCGGCCGGCACCCCGGTGATTGACTGCACCCGCTCCGGCCAATATCCGGCCACACTGCGGGCCAACGCGGAATAGCCGGAGGTGCGCTCGGCGATGAAGGCCCCGTCGGCCAGGCCCTCGTGGATCACCACGTGCGAAAGACCCAGCAGCAGGGCCAGATCCGTGCCCGGCAGCGGCTGCAGGTGCAGGCCGCCGCTTTCGGCCGTGAGGGCCGCGGTGGCGGAGCGCCGGGGGTCCACGACGATCAGGCCGCCGGCGTTGCGGGCGCCCCGTACGTGCTGCACGAACGGCGGCATGGTCTCCGCCACGTTGGAGCCCAGCAGCAGCACCGTGCTGGCGGCGTCGAGGTCGGACAACGGAAACGGCAGGCCGCGGTCCAGGCCGAACGCCCGGATCCCGGCCGCGGCGGCGGAGGACATGCAGAACCGGCCGTTATAGTCGATCCGCGAGGTGCCGAGCGCCAGCCGGGCGAACTTACCCAGCTGGTAGGCCTTCTCATTGGTCAGCCCGCCGCCGCCGAAGACCCCGACGGCGTCCGGCCCGTATGCGTTCCGGGTGTCCTTGACCGCCGTGGCGATGCGTTCCAGGGCGGTGTCCCAGCTGACCGGCCGGTGGACGCCGTCGTCGCCCCGGAGCAGCGGCTCGGTGACCCGCCCCGGGTGCTGCAGCAGCGCCGTCGAGGTCCAGCCCTTCCGGCAGAGCCCGCCGCGGTTGGTGGGAAAGTCCCGCCCGGCCACCTCCAGCGGAGCCTCCGGCCGTGCCGGAACTGCAGTGGCCGGCCCGCTGAGCGTCATGGCGCACTGCAGCGCGCAGTAAGGGCAGTGCGTGGCGGCGCCGTCTGCCATTTAGACGTGTCCTTTGCCGTGGCCGGCGGCGGGGCGCAGGTAGCAGGCCCAGCAGACGGCCAGCATCAGGATGTACGCCGCGACGAAGCCGTAGAACGCCGGCGTGTAGGAGCCGGTGGCGGTGTTGGCGGCGTTGAGGACCTGCGGGATCACGAACCCGCCGTAGGCGCCGATCGCCGAGATCAGGCCCAGCGCCGAGGACGCCAGCCGCTGCGTTCCCACCGGACTGGCCCCGGCCCGCGCGGCCCGGCTGTGCAGGGCGAAAATGACCGGAATCATCCGGTAGGTGGCCCCATTGCCGAACCCGCTGGCGGTGAACAGGGCCAGGAACAGGATCAGGAACAGCCAGAAGTTCCCCACCGGCAGGGTCCACACCATGGTCAGGGTGATCAC
>DASSXE010000327.1:0-2325 GCA_035704125.1 Arthrobacter sp. | reverse complement strand
GTCCTCACCGGCGGTACCGACGTGCACCTGGTCCTGGTGGACCTGCGCAACTCCCAGCTGGACGGCCAGCAGGCCGAGGACCTCCTGCACTCGGTGGGGATCACGGTCAACCGCAATGCCGTCCCGTTCGACCCGCGCCCGCCGATGGTCACCTCCGGCCTGCGGATCGGCACCCCGGCGCTGGCCACCCGCGGCTTCGGCGCCGAGGAATTCACCGAGGTCGCCGAAATCATCGCCACCGCGTTGAAGGCCGGCACCGGCGCCGACGTCGAGGCGCTGCAGTCCCGCGTGGACAAGCTGGCCGCCGACTTCCCGCTGTACCCGCAGCACGAGCAGTGGTGATCCGGGTGACCGCCACCGACTCCACCGAAACCCACACCGCCCGCATCCTCGACGGCAAAGCCACCGCCGCGGCGATCAAGGCCGAACTCACCGAACGCGTCGCCGCGCTCAAGGCCCAGGGCGTCGTCCCGGGCCTCGGCACCATCCTGGTCGGCTCCGACCCGGGCAGTACTTGGTATGTCGGCGGCAAGCACAAGGACTGTGCCGAGGTGGGCATCACCTCGATCCGCCGCGACCTGCCCGAGGAGACCAGCCAGGACGAGCTGCTGGCCGTGGTCCGGGAGCTGAACGAGAACCCGGAATGCACCGGCTACATCGTCCAGCTGCCGCTTCCGGCGCACATTGACCAGGACGTCATCCTGGAGGCGATGGATCCGGAGAAGGATGCCGACGGCCTGCACCCGATGAACCTGGGCCGGCTCGTGGCGAACGTCAGCGGACCGATGAAATCCCCGCTGCCGTGCACGCCGAAGGGCTGCATTGAGCTGCTGACCCGGCACGGCATCAGCCTGAAGGGCAAGCGCGTCCTGGTGGTCGGCCGCGGTGTGACCATCGGCCGCCCGGTGGGGCTGCTGCTCACCCGCAAGGACGTCAACGCCACCGTCATCCTGGCGCACACCGGCACCGTCGACCTGCCCGCGGAACTCCGCCAGGCCGACGTCGTGATCGCCGCCGCCGGCCAGCCGCACATGATCAAAGCCGCGGACCTCAAGCCCGGCGCGATCGTGCTCGACGTCGGCGTCAGCCGCGTGGACGACGGCAACGGCAAGGCCGTGGTCACCGGAGACGTGGAGCCCGCCGCGGCCGACGTGGCCGCCTGGATCTCGCCGAACCCCGGGGGAGTGGGTCCGATGACCCGCGCCATGCTGCTGGCCAACGTGGTGGAAACCGCCGAACGCCAGCTGCAGGGCTGATCCAGGCACACACCGCCCCCAACCGACTCGCAGCTCAGGCCGTTCTGAGCGCTCAAAACGGCCTGAGCTGCGGGTCAGTTGGGAATTTGGCCATTGGCTGGATTTTTTTACGAAAACACTCTTTCATAGTTTGCCGGGATGGACTAGCGTGTTTCGGGTGCCTGAACTCGCCGCTAAAGAAACGCCCGTGGGCAGCCCCGCCGGATCCGGTGAAGCCCAGTACGTCATCACCGCAGAAAACCTGACCAAGAGCTACGGCGACGTCACCGCCGTCGACGGCATCAGCTTCCGCGTTCCCGCCGGCGAAGCCTTCGGACTGCTGGGCCCGAACGGAGCCGGCAAGTCGACCACCATGAAGATGATCGGCGGCGTCTCCCAGCGCACCTCCGGCTCACTGACCATCATGGGCCTGGACCCGGAGCAGCACGGCCCGGAGGTCCGCGCGCACCTGGGCGTGGTGCCGCAGCAGGACAACCTGGACGAGGAACTGAAGGTCCGCGACAACCTGCTGGTCTACGGCCGCTACTTCGGCCTGCCGATGAGCTACCTGAAGCCTAAGGCGGACGAGCTGCTGGAGTTCGCGCAGCTGACCGACAAGGCCAAGTCCAAGGTGGACGCGCTCTCCGGCGGCATGACGCGCCGTCTCACGATCGCCCGGTCTCTGATCAATGAACCGCAGATCCTGTTGCTGGACGAGCCGACCACCGGCCTGGACCCGCAGGCGCGGCACATCCTGTGGGACCGGCTGTTCCGCCTCAAGGAACAGGGCGTCACCCTGATCCTGACTACCCACTACATGGACGAGGCGGAACAGCTCTGCGACCGGCTGATCGTGGTGGATAAGGGCCGGATCATGGCCGAGGGGTCGCCGGCCAGCCTGATCCGCGAATACTCCACCCGAGAGGTCCTCGAACTGCGCTTCGGGTCTGCGCGCAACGCCACGGTCGGCGCGGAGCTGGAAGGAATCGGCGAACGCGTGGAGACCCTGCCGGACCGGGTCCTGATCTATGCCCACGACGGCGAGGCGGCGCTGGAGCAGGTCTCCTCCCGCGGCCTGCACCCGGTGACC
>DASSXE010000354.1:0-2208 GCA_035704125.1 Arthrobacter sp. | reverse complement strand
TCGGCGGTGCCGATCTCCTTGCCGTCGATGTGGTTCACCGGAGCCAGCAGCCGGATGCTTGAGATGAGCCAGACGGCGTCGGCGTCGTACAGGTCCTCGGGCACCAGCGGCCCGTACCCCAGTTCCCAGCCGGCGGCCTTGGCCGCGGCGAACAAGGCCCCCTGGGAGGTTCCCGGGAGGATGCCGCTGTCCAGCTGCGGGGTGATCAGCCGACGGACGGTCCGGACGCCGCCGGCACCGTCGTCGCTGGTCTCAAGATGCGCCAGCAGCACGGTCGACGTCGGACCCTCCAGGACCCGGCCGTCCGCGGACGTAAAGATCACGTCGTCGGCGCCCTGGTGGTGGGCGTAGCGCAGCGCCGCCATGTTCACCGCGTACGAGAGGGTCTTCGCGCCGAGCAGCAGCCACGGCGCGCGTTCGCCCACCTCGCTGTCGTAGCCGCGGTCCAGCAGGAGGACGTCGATGCCGGTCTCGCGCTGGGCCCGCCCGGCCGCGGGCGGCGTGGAGGCCTGCACCCAGCAGGTGGGGGTGGAGTCACCCTCGACGCCGCGGGTGGCGATCAGCTTCACCACCACCTCGTCCGCGGCGTCCCCCGTCGTTCCCTGCCCCGCTGCCTGCGGGTCGGCCCCGCCGCGGAACTCCCTGATGGCCGTGTCGATGGCACGGCGCCAGGCGTCCTCGGCCGGGATGTCCAGTTCCAGCGTGCGTGCCGAACCGGCCAGGCGGGAGAGGTGCGCCGGCAGCTTCCGGGGCTTGCCGCCCACGGCCAGCAACGATTCGAAGATACCGTCGCCGCGGGTCGCGCCTTGGTCGGTGGCCATCAGCTGCGGCTTCGACGCGTCGGCGATGCGGCCGTCGTCGAAGGCGGGATCGAGGAAGACCAGCACTGTGGCGCTAGCCGGAACAGGGGTGGGCGTAGTCATGCCTTCAGCTTAGTGCGGCGCCCCGGGATAGGATTTGCGGGTTGCCCGTTCCGGAACTGTTCCGCGGGTCTGGAGCTTTAGGGGTTCGCCTGTGCTGTGGCCATTACCGTTCGTGGGGACACTCCCGTCCTGGGCGATCCTTATCCTGACCCTGATCGACCTCGGCATCCGTGTGATGGCGCTGGGCATCATCCCCGGCAACCGGCGCCCCACCACGGCCATGGCGTGGCTGCTGATCATCTTCTTCGTTCCGGCCGTGGGCGTGGTCCTCTTCCTGCTCTTCGGGAATTTCCGGCTCTCCCGCAAGCGCCGGGCGCAGCAGGACGCGGTGAACACCCGGGTGCGAGCCGGCACCTCAGAACTGGCCATGGTGGAAAGCAACTACGAGGGTCCGGAATGGGTGTCCTCCGCGGCGGAGCTTAACAAGACGCTCGGCTCTCTGCCTATGGTGGACGGCAATCACGTGGAGCTCCTGCCCGGCTACCCGGACTCCATCAAGGCCATGGCGGCCGCCGTCCGCGAAGCCGAGTCGTTTATCAACGCGGAGTTCTACATCCTGAGTACGGACCACGTCACCGACGACCTGCTGACGGCACTTGAGGACGCCGCCGAGCGCGGCGTCGAGGTGCGGTTGCTCTTCGATCACCTGGGCACGCTCCGGATCAAGGGCTACCGCAAGCTGATCGCCCGGCTCAAGGCCAGCAAGATCCGTTGGCGGCCGATGCTGCCGCTGAACCCGGTCCACGGCCAGTGGCGCCGCCCGGACCTGCGCAACCACCGCAAGATCATGGTGATCGACGGCGAGGTGGCATTCACCGGTTCGCAAAACCTGATTGAGCCCTCCTACAACAACCCCCGGCACCGGAAGGTGGGCCGTGAATGGGTCGAGCTGATGGCCTGCCTGCGCGGGCCGATTGTCACCACCCTCAACGTCGTCTTCGCCACCGACTGGCTCAGCGAAACCGACGAATCGCTGGAACACCAGCTGGCGCACCGACCGGAACCGCACCCCGGAAACATCACCGCCCAGGTGGTGCCCAGCGGGCCCGGATTCATCACCGAAAACAACCTGCGCCTGTTCAACACCCTGATCTACTCTGCGCAACACAAGATCTCGATTTGCAGCCCGTACTTCGTCCCGGATGATTCGCTGCTGTACGCGGTGACGACGGCGGCGCAACGCGGCGTGGAGGTTGAACTCTTCGTCTCCGAGAAGGGTGACCAGTTCCTGGTCCACCACGCCCAACAGTCGTACTACGAGGCGCTGCTGGAAGCCGGCGTGCGG
>DASSXE010000230.1:0-3523 GCA_035704125.1 Arthrobacter sp. | reverse complement strand
CCCGGGACGATGTTCCTGGACTGCTCCACCATCAACGTCGACGAGGCACGGGAGGCTGCCGCCCTGGCCGTCGAGGCGGGTCACCGGGCGGTGGACGCGCCGGTGTCCGGCGGCGTTGTCGGGGCGGAAGCGGGGACGCTGACGTTCATGGTCGGTGCCCCGGACGAGGACTTCGCCGCCGTGAAACCGATGCTTGAGGTGATGGGTAAGCGCGTGGTGCATTGTGGCGGTCACGGAGCCGGACAGGCGGCCAAGATCTGCAACAACATGATCCTGGGCGTGTCCATGATCGCCGTCAGCGAGGCGTTTGTCCTCGGCGAGAAGCTCGGCCTGACGCACCAGGCACTCTTCGACGTCGCCTCCGCCGCCTCCGGTCAGTGCTGGGCGCTGACCACCAACTGCCCGGTCCCCGGCCCGGTTCCCGCCAGCCCGGCGAACCGCGACTACCAGCCTGGGTTCGCCGGAGCGCTGATGGCCAAGGACCTGAAACTGGCGCTGAACGCGCTGGAGAGCACCGGCGTCGCCGCACGGCTGGGACCACTGGCCTCAGAAATTTACGATACCTTTGCCGCGGAAGGCGGTGCGGGCCGGGACTTCTCCGGCATCATCACCGACATCCGGGACAAATCCGAACAGCCGAGGGGACAGGCATGACCGACTACGCAAACATTCTGGTGGAGCGCCGCGGCCGGGTGGGCCTGGTGACGCTCAACCGGCCCAAGGCGCTGAACGCCCTGAACAAGGCAACCCTGGACGAACTCGTGGCCGCCGTGACGGCCATGGACAGCGACCCCGGGGTGGGCGCGGTGGTGCTGACCGGCTCGGCCAAGGCCTTCGCCGCCGGGGCGGACATCAAGGAGATGCAGTCCAAGGGCTACATGGAGATGTACGCCGCGGACTGGTTCCGCGGCTGGGAAGACCTGACCCGGCTGCGGATCCCGGTGGTGGCGGCCGTCTCCGGCTTCGCCCTCGGCGGCGGCTGCGAACTGGCCATGATGTGTGACTTCATCATTGCCGGCGAGAACGCCAAGTTCGGCCAGCCGGAGATCAACCTCGGCGTCGTCCCTGGCATGGGAGGATCGCAGCGGCTCACCCGCGCCGTCGGCAAAGCCAAGGCCATGGACATGATCCTCACCGGCCGGTTCATGGACGCCGCGGAGGCCGAACGCGCGGGGCTGGTGTCCCGCGTGGTCCCGGCCGACGACGTCGTCGAGGAGGCGCTGAAAGCCGCCGAGGTGATCGCCTCCAAGTCCAAGCCGGTAGCCATGGTGGCCAAGGAAGCGGTCAACGCCGCCTTCGAGACCGGCCTGGCCCAGGGTGTCCTGTTTGAACGCCGGGTTTTCCACTCCCTTTTCGCCACTGAGGATCAGAAAGAGGGCATGGCTGCCTTCAGCGAGAAGCGCCAGCCCGAATTCAACCACCGGTAGATTCCCGTGAATCCCGGATTCCTTGGCGTCGGGGCATCACCGGAAGAAACCCATGCACCGCTCCCCGGCGACGGGCTGGTGACCGACGCCGACGTGGTGATGGACCGGGCATTCGACCTGCCGGCGCCGCCCGGCACCGTCTGGCCATGGATGGTTCAGCTGGGTAAACAGCGCTCCGGCTGGTACCTGCCCGGATGGGTTGAAGCCCTCATTCCGGCCGGCCGCCGGGCGCTCCGCACCGTTGACCCTGCACTGCAGGGACTCCGCCCCGGTGACGTCATTGCCGACTGGGGCGGCCCCGGTGCCACATTCGAGCTTGCCACGGTGGACCCGCCGAATGCTCTGGTCCACTGGTCCCAGCGCGGGGCGCTGCGGATCAGCTGGGCGATCGTGCTGCGGCCGGCGCCGGGCCCGCCTGAGCGCACGGGCCCGCCGGCCGGGACACGGGTGCACCTGAGGCTCCGGCTCGCCGGGGTCAAGCGGCGCCGCCTTGTCGAAGTCGGCGGCGGCCTGTTCGACCTTCTGACGATTGCCGGCCTCGCGGCCGGTTTGCGGGAGCGGCTGGGCTCTCGCCGTCGGGGGTAGGCCCGGGACCGGTTCTGGGCTACCATGGATTGCTTAGACAGGCTTGCAAATAGTCCATCGAAGGAATTCGCAATGACTCGACGTGGTACCGGCGAGGGCTACTGGTACCCCCCAGGGCAAGGCCGGCGCGGCGTGGCCGTGATGGTTCTGGACGCGCTGCGGGAATACCGGGCGTCGGAGACGGCGATGCGACGGCGGACCCGCTCGACCATGACCATGGGTGAAACCGATATGTTGGCGCTGCGGTACCTGCTCGAGGCGGAGAAGGTCGGCCTCGGCATTCGGCCCAAGGAACTCGCCGCACGGCTGGGCATGACGTCCGCATCCATGACTGCCCTGGTGGACCGGCTTGTGGCCGGCGGGTATGTCACCCGGGAGCCGCACCCTGTGGACCGCCGTGCCGTTATTTTGCGCCCCACGTCCGGGGCCGATGAGCAAGTCCGCAATGCGCTTGGATTGATGCACCAGCGCATGATTGAGGTCGCCGAGTCGCTCACCCCCGATGAGGCGGCCGCGATCGCGAGCTTCCTGCTGCGAATGAGGGATGCCATGGACGCTGTTGACGCCCAGCACCTCGAGCTGGTCCTCGCTGGACATAACTAAAGAACTAGATAGTCTAGCTAAGTTATTTAGCTAGCTATCTAGAGGCGATGGATCGAATGACTGCAGTAATCGAACGCAAGACTCCCGAAGATCCGGCCTCCGGACGCACCGCAGCTGCCGCCGGCCTGACTCCGGCGGGCGGGGTCTCCCTCGCCGCGGACCCGGGCACCGACTTCGTCAAGCACCTGCACCAGCCCTTCGCCGCCACGTCCTCAGACGATGCCGCGTCCCGTGAAGTGAAGTCCGTCCCGCCGCTGCATTGTGGGTCAGCGATGGCCATGTCCCCGGGACCCGATGCCTCCCTGCCCTGGGCCCAGTTCCACTCCGGCCTGGGTGAATGGGTCTGCCCCTGCGGCTTCCGTCAGGACGCGGCTCCCGCAGCGGACCCGCTCGCGGCCGTCCGGGCCGCGTCGGGCCGCCTCGAGAGCCTGGAATGGGAAATGGACGCCGCCCGGGCGGCCCTGGCCACCGCAGTCCGGGCTGCCGCGGCCGCCGGCGCCGAACGCTCGGGACTGGGCAGCGCGGCCGGACTCAGCACAGCGGAGCTTCAGGACATTCTGCGCTAGAACCGCGGCCCTTCGGTACCGTCCCGCCGCGGTATGAGAGGATGACCGCAACTTCGCGCACAAGGGGGACGTGATCAAGAAGGTAGCAGCCAGGATCCCGGACGCGCTGCGACGGCGGCGCGCGCCGTCGTGCGCCCCGACGCAGATCCCGCCGGGTGCATGGCTTGGGGTCATCGTGGTGGTGGACCTCGTCCTGGCCCTGGTGGTCCGGATCCCCTCACTGCTGGGGCTCGAACCGCTTGGGGAGAGCAGCCGGTGGCAATGGGTGCTGGACGCCGTCATGCTGTCCTTCGTGCCGATCGTTGTCTACGCGGCCGTGCGGATCACCCGCCAGCGCCGGGC
>DASSXE010000226.1:0-2193 GCA_035704125.1 Arthrobacter sp. | reverse complement strand
TCGCTGATCCCGCAGATCCAGCGGGGCGGCCTCGGGATCTGGGGTGCCGTGGTGCTGGGTGCCGTCGGCGCCTGGATCGGCTGCCGCCGCGCCGGCGTGAAGCTGAGCGCCTTCGTGGACGCCGCGGCACCGGGCCTGCTGCTGGCCCAGGCGATCGGGCGATGGGGCAACTATTTCAACCAGGAGCTGTTCGGCGGCCCCACCACGCTGCCGTGGGGTCTGCAGGTGGACGCCAACAGCCCCAACTTCCCGGCCGGCATGCCCGCGGACACACTTTTCCACCCGACCTTCCTGTACGAATCGCTCTGGAACCTCGTTGGCGTTGGCATCCTGCTGCTGCTGGATCGCCGGTTCTCCTTCCGCCGCAGCCGCCTGTTCTGGCTCTACGCCATCTACTACACGCTGGGACGGGTCTGGATCGAGGCCATGCGCATCGACGACGCCGAGCAGATCAGCCTGTTCGGCATCACCACCAGGCTCAACGTCTGGACCAGCCTCATCGTCCTGGTCGCGGCGCTGCTCGCCTTCATCCTGCTGGGACTGCGCAAAGGCACCCAGCAGGACAGCCCCTACCTGCGGGGGCGCGAGCCCGCCGTGGTTGAGGGAGTCGACACGGCGGACGAGGACGGGACGGCCCGCGGGGAGTCAAGCGAAGCGGCCGACGGCGAAGCCGGCGACGCGTCGGACGAGGCCACTGACAAGACCACTGACGAGGCCACCACCGGCGACGCGGGGGACCGCGCGCACGACGCCGAGAAAGCCACCGTGCCGGCCGTCCGTCATTCGGACTCTGCTGTCTCAGATAGTGAATCCCGTGATAATCTCCGGGAGAATCAAAGCGGTCCGGACCGGGCTTCGGCCCCGGCCGTTGCCGCGGGTGAATCCAGCGGTGGCGGTGACTCCGCCGCCGGGCAACCGGCAGCCGGACGAACCGGGCGCCGGGCAGCCGGAACCGCGCCGGAGACTGACGCCATCAAGTAGTTCAGGTCCGGCTTTCGGGCTGCAGGGCGACCGCCGGCTGGGCCCGAGTCCACAGCGTCGTGGTGCCAGGGCATGTTCGGTCAGCAGACAACTGCGGGCCAGGCAAGCCGGGGCCGGCGGCCCGCGTAACTGTTCGTGCAGTAGGCGGCCCTGGCCTACAATTTCAGTAGGAAAATCACACTGTTGCGCCCGTCACACCGACGCGACACCCCCGGGCCAACGTTGTCCCTCCCATACGCACGATCAGGAGGAAGGACGTCTCCCATGACCCAAACTCTGCACAGTCCCAGCTGGTCCGAACCGGAACAGCCCGCTGCGGCGGTTTCGCCGTTCAAGCGTTTTGCGGCGTTGCCCGAGGCCGCCGGTCTTTACAACCCGGACCAGGAAAAGGACGCCTGCGGCCTGGCCATCATCGCCACCCTCCGCGGCGAGCCCGGTTACGACATCGTTGACGCCGCACTCACCGCCCTGCGCAACCTGGAGCACCGCGGCGCCGTCGGCGCCGATGAGGGAACCGGCGACGGCGCCGGCCTCCTGATGCAGGTGCCGGACGAGTTCTTCCGGGCAGTGACCAGCTTCGATCTCCCCGCCGCCGGCCAGTACGTCGTCGGCACCGCGTTCCTGCCGGCCGAACAGCGCGAGGCCGACGCCGCGAAGGCCGGCATCGAGGGCCTCGCCGCCGACGAGGGCCTCGCCGTCCTCGGCTGGCGCGAAGTGCCGATCGTCGCCGACCTCGTCGGGGCCATGGCCCGGGCCTGCATGCCCTACTTCTCCCAGCCGTTCCTCGCCTCCAGTACCGGCGAGACGCTCTCCCGCAACGAGCTGGATTCGCGGGCCTGGCGGATCCGCAAGCGCGCCCAGAACAAGTTCGGCGTCTACTTCCCCTCGCTGTCCTCACGGACCATCGTCTACAAGGGCATGCTGACCACCGCGCAGCTGGAGCCGTTCTACCCGGACCTCTCGGACAAGCGCTTCAAGACCAAGCTGGCGATCGTTCACTCGCGCTTCTCCACCAACACCTTTCCGTCCTGGCCGCTGGCCCAGCCGTTCCGCACCATCGCGCACAACGGTGAGATCAACACGGTCAAGGGCAACCGCAACTGGATGCGGGCCCGCCAGTCCCAGCTGGCCAACCCGCTGCTGGGGGACAGCCCCGAGGAGCTGTACCCGATCTGCACCCCGGGCGCCTCGGACTCGGCGTCCTTCGACGAG
>DASSXE010000022.1:0-5629 GCA_035704125.1 Arthrobacter sp. | reverse complement strand
GCTCCCTCGAGGGCGCCGGTGCTCTCCAGGGAGGGGTCGACGTCGAACTCCGCCTCGGTCTTCTCCCGGATCTCCTCCACGGTGACGCCGGGGGCCAGCCGGGTGAGCGTGAGGCGGCGGCTTCCCGCGCCGCCTGTTTCCAGTTCATGCTTGACGATGTCGAACACCGCGAGGTCGCTGATGATGCGGTCCACGCAGCTCAGGCCGGTGAGCGGCAGGGTGCATTCCTTGACGATCTTGGCGGTCCCGTCCTTGGCGTTGTGTTCGGTGAGGACGACGACGCGCGGGGTGCCGGCCACGAGGTCCATGGCACCGCCCATGCCCTTGACCATCTTGCCGGGAATGGTCCAGTTGGCCAGGTCGCCGGCGCCGGAGACCTGCATGGCGCCGAGGATGGCGACCTTCACGTGGCCGCCGCGGATCATGCCGAAGGAAGTGGCTGAGTCGAAGATGCTGCCGCCCGGCAGGACCGTGACGGTTTGCTTGCCGGCGTTGATCAGGTCCGCGTCCTCGTCGCCTTCGAAGGGGAACGGACCCATGCCGAGGAGGCCGTTTTCGCTCTGCAGCACCACGCGCACGCCCTCGCGCAGGTTGTTGGCGACCAGCGTGGGGATGCCGATGCCGAGGTTGACGTAATCGCCGTCGTTCAGTTCTTCGGCCGCGATGGCGGCCATTTCATTCCGGTTCCAAGCCATGGTGGTTCTCCTGAAAAAATGTCGGTGGGGCGGCGGATCAGGCCGTGGCGGGCGCGGTGGCCTCGGCGCGGGGCCGGACGGTGCGCTGTTCGATGTCCTTGACCCGGCCGCTGGCCTGCACCAGGCGCTGGACGAAGACGCCCGGGGTGACGATGTGGTTGGGGTCGAGCTCGCCGGGTGCCACGATGACTTCGGCTTCGGCGATGGTGACGGCGCCGGCGGTAGCGACGACGGGGTTGAAGTTCTGCGCGGTGTAACGGTAGATCAGGTTGCCGTCGGTGTCGGCGGTGTGGGCGTGGACCAAAGCGACGTCTGCCTTGATGGCGCGCTCCTGGACGTAAGTCTCGCCGTCGAACTCCGCCAGCGGCTTGCCTTCGGCGACGAGCGTGCCGACGCCGGTCTTGGTGTAGAAGGCGGGGATCCCCGCGCCGCCGGCCCGGAGGCGCTCGGCGAGCGTGCCCTGCGGCGTGAATTCGACCTCAAGCTTGCCGGCGAGGTACTGCTCGGCGAAGAGCTTGTTCTCTCCGACGTAGGAGGCGATGACCTTGCGGACCTGGCCGGCTTCGATCAGGAGGCCCAGGCCCTTGCCGTCGATGCCCATGTTGTTGGAGACCACGGTGAGGTCCTTGACCCCCGAGTCCCGGACGGCCTCGATCAGGTCCGCCGGGATGCCGCTGAGTCCGAACCCTCCGGCAGCGATCGTCATGCCGTCCCGCAGGATGTCCTGCAGGGCCGCTGCCGCGCTCGTTGTGACCTTTGACATCGCATCTCCTCGTTGAGCTTTTTTCAGTGCTGGCTGCCGGGCCCGGGGCCGGCGCCGCAATCCACTTTATGGACTGGTTACCTGAAGAAGGAGCTTAGGGTGTGGCGCAGAACACTGTCAATGCGGCAAGTTTCCACTATTTCGTGGTTTTTTACAGTGTGGACGGTAGGCTACGAGGTGTCCATATTGTGGATGATATTGATGCTTACGCGACCTTTGCGAGGGAAAAAGATGAGTCCGGTTCCTGTTCAAGGTGCCCAGGTGGTGAGCCGGGTAGCGCTCCTGCTACGAATCGTCGGGCGGAAGCCGGAGGGCTGCGCCCTGGCCGAGCTGGTCCGGGAGTCCGGGCTCACCCGGCCTACCGCGCACCGCTTGCTCACGTCCCTGGCCGCCGAGGGGCTGCTGGACCAGGACCCGATCAGCGGCACCTGGGTGCTGGGGCCGGAAATCCTGCTGCTGGGCTCGGTGGCCTCGGCCCGTTTCCCGCTGGAGGATATCGCCAGGCCCAGCCTCCGCCGGCTGGCCGAGGAGACCGGGGAGAGTGCCTTTTTCTCGATCCGCCGCGGCGCTGAAACGGTCTGCCTGCTCCGCGAGGAGGGCAGCTTCCCGGTCCGGTCCTTCGTCCTGCACGAGGGCGTCCGTTTTCCGTTGGGGGTGGCCTCCGCGGGGACGGCCATCATGGCGTTCCTGCCGGAGGAGGAACAGGCCGAGGTACTCGCGGACTGGGCCGCGCACGCCGGCAGCTTTGCCGCGGTGCACACGGAGGACCTGGTGCGGGCGAACCTTGAGCGGACACGCCAGACGGGGTATTCCGTCAATCCCGGGCTGGTCCTGGAGGGCAGCTGGGGGATGGGAGCCGCGGTTTTCGACCGGCGCGGCCGGCCGGCCTGGGCCCTGTCCCTGACCGGCATCGAGCCCCGGTTCCGGGAAGACCGGCGAGCCCAGCTCGGCCGGGCGCTGATGGACGAGGCGCACCGGATCTCGCTGCAACTGCAGGGCCCCTGAGCGGTTGCTGGCCGGCTCGTCGGGGTCACCTTCCGACGCTCCGAGCAGGGGCAGCCATCCGCAGCGCGGTTGACCAGGTGCCCGGTCCTTCCCTGGCCCGGACTACTGAAGGTGGGGGCTAGGCCGCTACTGCTTCCACCAGGTGTCGAAGAGGGACACCGGGACGGTGCGCTTGTGCCGGGTGGTCAAATACCTGCGCTCGATCAGTTCGGCGGCCGCCGCCGGAACCTCCCGGCCCTCCAGGTAGTCGTCGATCAGGTCGTAGCTCAGGCCGAGTTCTTCCTCATCGGTGCGGCCCGGCCTGTCATCCAGCAGGTCCGCCGTCGGCACCTTCTCCCAGATCCGGGCGGGGGCCCCGAGTTCGGCCAGCAGGGCACGGTTCTGCCGCTTGTTCAGGCCGAAGAGCGGAAGGATGTCCGCGCCGCCGTCGCCGTACTTGGTGAAGAATCCGGTGACGGATTCGGCGCCGTGGTCCGTGCCGATCACCAGGTAGTTGTGTTCGCCGGCCAGGGCATACTGGGCAGTCATCCGCGTGCGGGCCTTGGTGTTGCCCTTGTGGAAGTCGGAGATGCCGTCGCCGGTGGTCTTCTCGAACTCCTCCTCGAAGGCGTCCACGGCCGCCGAGATGTTGAAGGTCCACTCGGTCTTGGCCTGGATAAAGTCCAGGGCGGCCTGGGCATCCTCCTCGTCGTGCTGGACTCCGTAGGGGAGCCGGACGGCCACGAAGTTCGCCTCCACGCCCTCGGCGTCGAGCTCCTCGACCGCCAGTTGCGCCAGCCGGCCGGCCAGGGAGGAATCGAGGCCGCCGGAGATGCCGAGGACAAAACCCTTGGTGTGGCTGGCCTTGAGGTACTCCTTGAGGAACGTGACGCGCTTGCGCACCTCCCCGGCAGGATCGATCCGGGGCTGTACGCCCATTTCTTCGATGATCTTCGCCTGGAGTTCACGCATGCCCCTCAGCCTAGCCAGCCGTGTCCCCCGGGCTCAACTGTTGCCGGCGGACCGTCCGTGCCGGGAAAGCGCTGCGCCTCCGGACCGGCGCACCGCGGGCCCGGGGTGCGCCGGTCCGATACCGCAGCCCGGAGCCGGAACCGGAGCGGAAATCCAGCCGACAAACTCCTCCCGCGGGGCCGCCCACCGGCGTAGCGTATGGCCATGGAGAAGACAGGGTGTGCGGTGGTGGGCGGCGGTCCGGCAGGCATGATGCTGGGCCTGCTGCTGGCACGGGCCGGCGTGCGGGTGACCGTCGTGGAGAAGCATGCCGACTTCCTGCGGGATTTCCGCGGCGACACCGTGCATCCCTCCACGGTCCGGCTGATCGACGAGCTCGGCCTTGGCGAGGAGTTCCGCCGGCTGCCGCAGAGCAAGCTCCGGAGCGTGGTCCTGCCGGTGCCCGGCGGCCCGCCGGTGACCCTGGGGGACTTCGGGCTGCTGAAGCCGCCGTATAACTACATCGCCATGATGCCGCAATGGGACTTCCTGAACTTCCTCGCCGCGGCGGCAGCCGAGGAACCCGGCTTTACCTTGCTGATGAGCCACTCCGCCACCGGCCTGGTCCGCGACGGCGGCCGCGTCCGTGGGATCCGCCTGCGGCTTCCGGACGGCAGCGAGGAGGAGCTGCCGGCGGACCTGGTGGTGGCGACCGACGGCCGGCATTCGGCGCTCCGGGCGGCCGCCGGACTGGCCCCGACGGATTTTCCGGTGCCGTTCGACACCTGGTGGTTCCGGTTGCCCCGGCGCGCCGATGAAGCCGGCGAGGTGGCTGGCCTGATTCCGGCCCTGGGCCCCGGCGAGGCGCTGATTGCGCTCAACCGCACGGACTACTACCAGATCGCCTACCTCGCCCCCAAGGGTGCGGACGCGCGGATCCGGGCGGAGGGCGTTGACGGCTTCCGACGGCGGATCGCGGCGCTCCGGCCCGATCTTGCCGACCGCGTCGACGCCATCGCCTCGCTCGATGACCTGCACTGGCTGGACGTCCGGCTGGACCGGCTGCATGCCTGGCACATCAACGGACTCCTCTGCATCGGGGATGCGGCCCACGCCATGTCGCCGGCCGGCGGCGTCGGCATCAACCTCGCCATCCAGGACGCCGTCGCCGCGGCGGCGCTGCTGGCGCCGGCCCTGCTCCGGGGCCGCGTCAGCTCCTCGGACCTGCAGAAAGTGGAACGGCGACGGCGGCCGCCCACCGTCATCGTGCAGACCGCCCAGCGCCTGATGCACCGGGCCATCTTCGGGCCGGTGATGGCCGGCAAACGCACCAAGATCCCGGGTGCCGTCCTGTTCGTGGCGCGCCGGGTTCCGGCCGTCCGCGGCCTGATGCCCCGGCTGATTGGCTTCGGACCGCGGCCCGAGCACGCGCCCGGGTTCGCCCGCCGCGCGGGTGCCAGCCGTCAGCTTCCACGGACGTAAGCGCGGGGGCCGAAATCCGGGCGCGTGCCGCCGGTCCCGGGACGAGGGACCGGCGGCACGTCCGCCGCGGGAGGACCCGGCGGCGGGGACAGCGGAGGATGCGGCTAGAGGGTGGGCAGCAGGGCCTGCATGTCCTTGATCTCGGCTTCCTGCGCCGAGACGATGCTCTTGGCCAGTGCCACCGCGTCGGTGCTCTTACCGCCGGTGATCTCGGTCTTGGCCATCGCGACGGCGCCCTGGTGGTGGGTGATCATCTGGGTCAGGAACAGCCTTCCTGCTTCGGTGCCGTGGGCGGCCGTCAGGCCCTTGAGGTCGTCGTCGCCCATCATGCCCTCCATGGTGTGGCCGGGAGCCATGGTGGCGGATTCGTTCCAGTTCTTCAGCCAGCCGGTCATGGTGGCGATCTCCGGACCCTGCGCTGCCTTGATCTGCACTGCTCGTCAAGCGCCGTCTCCGGCTGCTGCAGGCCGCCGTGGCCGTGGGCGGGCATTCCCCCGGAGGGCCCGGCGTGAGTGACCCGGGTCCTCCTCAGGTGACGGTGAGCTGGGAGTACATGCCGGCCGTGTAGTGGCCGGGCAGGTTGCAGACCAGCTCGTACCGGCCCGGGGGGAGTGTGACCGTCACCCACCCCGAGGTGCCCGGCAGGATCCCCTCCCCGGAGCCTTCGGTGCAGGTTCCGGAGGCCTCTCCGACGCTGCCGCTTTCGTCGATGGTGCCGTCTGCTCCGACCGGACGGGTGCCGGGAACCTGGTTT
>DASSXE010000497.1:0-4546 GCA_035704125.1 Arthrobacter sp. | reverse complement strand
CGCCCAGGAATTCCTCCACGTCCGCGCTGCTCAGCACAAACTGGTTCAGGTGCTGGTTGATCGATGTTGCGGATGACTCACTTGCCACTGTTCGCTGATGCCGTTTCGCTCGAGGTGTCGATCCGACGGCTGAGGCACCACGGCGAGCAAGTTCACGGTGGCAGCGGTTACAGGGCCGGATCAAAAAATATCCAACGGCCTTCTGCTAAACCGTACCGGGGAAAAGTATATACAGCCCCGGAGACAACTTTGCGCGGGTAATTCCGGCGGACTATCCGGCGCCAGCCGGCTCCGTTACCGACGGGTAGGAAAACGGCGGAACTGCATGACGCCTGCCGGTGCCGGACGTAGTGTTAGCGGTATCTTCAGGGAGTCGGACGGATTCTGCATGCCACAGCTCGAAGTACGGGAGTCAAGCTCCCCACCGATGACCATTACCGATGCCGCCCGGATGCCCGCGGAGAGGGTCCTGGCCGGCCTGGGGTCGGGCCCCGGCGGCCTCCCGGACGCGGCAGCGGGGGAGCGGCTCGCCGAGGTGGGGCCAAACGCCGTCCGCACCCACGAGGCAAGCGGCTGGTCAGTGCTGGCCCGGCAGTTCCGCAGCCCCATCCTGATTTTGCTGCTCATCACCGCCGGTCTCTCGCTCTTCCTCGGGGACGCCACCAACTCCATCGTCATCGGCGTGATCCTTTTCGTGAGCGTCGGCCTGGGTTTCAGCAACGAATTCCGTGCCGAACGCGCCGCCGAGGCCCTGCACTCGCGCGTCACCCACACCGCCGTCGTGGTCCGCGACGGGACAGTCCGGGAGGTGGACGTCACCGCGCTGGTGCCCGGCGACGTCGTGCAGCTGGGGCTGGGCGCCATCATCCCGGCCGACCTGCGCCTGATGAGCGTCAAGGATCTGCTCTGCGACGAAAGCATCCTCACCGGCGAGTCCCTGCCGGTGGGCAAGGACCCGGCGCCGGTGGGCGACAAGGCCTCGCTGGGGGACCTGACCTGCTGCCTCTTCATGGGCACCGTGATCCAGTCCGGCAGCTGCACCGGGGTGGTGGTGGCCACCGGCGGACGGGCGGAATTCGGCCGGATCGCCCTGGGCCTTGGCGAGCGGCAGCCGCAGACGGAATTCCAGCTGGGCCTCAAGCGCTTTTCCTTCCTGCTGCTGCAGGTCGCGATCGGGCTGACCTCGTTGATCTTCATCGCCAACCTGCTGCTGCAGCGTCCGGTGATCGAATCGCTGCTGTTCTCCCTGGCGATCGCGGTCGGCATCACCCCCCAGCTGCTGCCCGCCGTCGTCAGCACCAGCCTGGCCACCGGAACCCGGCAACTGGCCAAACGCAAGGTGCTGGTCAAGCGGCTGGTCTGCATCGAGGACCTCGGAGACATGGACATCCTGGTCACCGACAAGACCGGCACCCTGACCGAGGGCCGGATCAGTTTCACGGCGGCGCTGCCGGCGGCGCCCGGCACCGGCGCGCAGGAGCTGTTCACCCTGGGCCTGCTCGCCACCGAGGCGGATTACACCGAGGCGCAGCGGTCAGTCATCGGCCAGAATCCGCTCGACGCGGCGCTGTGGGAGGCGCCGGAGGCCGCCGCGTTCGACCCGTCCCGCCACCAACGGCTCGACGTGATCGGCTTCGACCACCTGCGCCGGCGGACCTCCGTGCTGGTGCGCGGGGATGCCGGGACGGCCCGCATCATCACCAAAGGATCCCCGGAGGATGTCCTGGCGCTCTGCGGGTCGGTATCCGCGCAGGTCCAGGCCCTGCTGGATGAACAGTTCGCGGCCGGTTCCCGCGTGGTGGCGGTGGCAACCCGGGAGGCCCCGGGCCTGGCGGACCTGACCCCGGCGGATGAAGCAGGCTTGCAGCTGGCCGGTTTCCTGGTCTTCCTTGACCCGCCCAAGGCCAACGCCCGGGAATCGTTGGACCGGCTGGAAGCGCTGGGCATCACGGTCAAGATCGCCACCGGCGACAACGCCAAGGTGGCCGAACGCGTCTGCGACGAACTCGGGGTGCTCTCCGGCGGGACAATCACTGGGTCCGAGGCCGAGGCGATGTCCGATCCGGAACTCAGCGCCGCGGCCCGCGAGGCCAGCATCTTTGCCCGGGTCTCGCCGGAACAAAAAGCCCGGATCATCCGGCTGCTGCGGCAAAGCGGCGGAGCCGTGGGCTTCATGGGCGACGGCGTCAACGACGCCCTTGCCCTGCACCAGGCGGACATCGGCATCTCGGTGGACAGCGCCACCGACGTCGCCAAGGACGCGGCCGACGTCGTCCTCCTGGACAAGGACCTCGGCGTCCTGGCCGACGGCGTCATGGAGGGCCGGCGGATCTTCGCCAACACGATCAAATACGTCCTGATGGGCACGTCGAGCAACTTCGGGAACATGTTCAGCGCCGCGACGGCGTCCGTGGTGCTGAGCTTCCTGCCGATGCTCCCGGGACAGATCCTGCTCAACAACCTGCTCTACGACACCGGCCAGCTCGCCATCCCCGGCGACCGGGTGGACAAGGAGCAGCTGCTCGCCCCGGCACACTGGAACATCGCCTTCATCCGGCGCTTCATGTTCCTCTTCGGCCCGATCAGTTCGGTGTTCGACTTCGCCACGTTCGGCCTGATGCTGTATGTCTTCGACGCGGTGCCCGGGGAGTTCCGGGCCGGCTGGTTCATCGAATCGATCGCCACCCAGACGCTGATCATCTTCGCCATCCGCACCCGGCGGGTCCCGTTCCTGCGCAGCCGGCCGTCCGTGGGGCTGCTCAGTGCCTCGCTGGGCGTGGTGGCCATGGGCATCTTCCTGCCGCTCTCCCCGCTGGCCGCGGTGCTGGGCTTCGACCCGCTGCCGGTCCCGTTCTTCCTGGCGCTCCTCGGCATGATCGTGGTGTATCTGGTGCTGGTGGAACTGGCGAAGCAGTGGTTTTTCGCCCGGGCCGCCCAGCAGCCGCCGGTGCCGGAACTTCCCCGGGTCCGGCGCCGCGGCAAGGACCACCATATGGCCCGGCGTGCCGCACGCTTCAGCACCCCCGGAGACACGACCCGGCACGCCCGCCGGGCTCCGCTGGCGCCCCGGCGCGGCCGGGCCAACCGGCGGCAACGAAACCGGGTCCAAGGGCCCTCACATCCCCGAAACTCCTGACGGATAGTGGGAGGAAGTGGCCCGGCCGGGTTCCATCCGCCCCCGCGGCCCGCCCCTTCGCCGGCTGCGTCCGGCGGCCGCCCGCCTGATCGGAAAGCCAGGACCATGAGCATTTTTGAAGACCGGGTCGACGCCGGGCGGCAACTGGGGAGGCGCCTGTGGGACCTGCGGGGCAAGGACATTGTGGTGCTCGGCCTGCCGCGGGGCGGCGTCCCGGTGGCGTTCGAAGTGGCCGCGGCCCTGGACGCCCCGCTGGATGTGATTGTGGTCCGCAAGCTGGGCCTGCCGTACCAGCCGGAACTCGCGATGGGGGCCATCGGCGAGGGCGGCTCCAGGGTCCTGGAAGAACACGTCCTGGCCCAGGCCCGGGTCAGCGAGGAGGAGTTGCGCGCTGTCGAGGAGCACGAGCGGGCGGTGCTGGAGAACCGGGTGGCACGGTTCCGGAAGGGCCGCAAGCGGCAGGACCTGACCGGGCGGATCGCGGTGATCGTCGACGACGGCATCGCCACCGGCTCCACGGCGCGCGTGGCCTGCCGGATCGCCCGCAAGCTCGGGGCCGCCCGCGTGATCCTGGCCGTCCCCGTGGCGCCTGCGGACACGCTCGCCCGGCTGGTCGAACCCGACGAGGTGATCTGCCTCGCCACTCCCCGGCAGTTCTCCGCCGTCGGCTACCACTACCGTGACTTCTCGCCCACCGAAGACGACGAGGTCATCCAATTGCTCGACGCCGCCGCGCGCCGGCTGCAGGACGCGCCGCCGCGGACCGAAACCGAAATCCCGGCACCGGACCCGGTGGACTTCGAGGATGAGGTGGAGATCCCGGCCCGGGGCGTCCGGCTGCAGGGCCACCTGCACCTGCCGGTTCCGGCCCGCGCCGTCGTCGTCTTCGCCCACGGCAGCGGGAGCAGCCGGCACAGCCCGCGCAACCGCTTTGTCGCGGGGGTGCTGCAGCACGCAGGCCTCGGCACGCTGCTGCTGGATCTGCTGACCCCGGCCGAGGAGCGCGACCGCTCAAACGTCTTCGACATCCCGCTGCTGGCCCGGCGGCTCTCCGCCGCGACGGACTGGCTGGGAACCCGGGAGGACACCGCCGCCTGCGCGGTCGGCTACTTTGGCGCCAGCACCGGCGCCGCGGCCGCCCTGTGGTCCGCGTCCGAGCCGGCGGCCCGGATTGCCGCCGTCGTGTCCCGCGGCGGCCGGCCGGACCTGGCCGGCCCCCGGCTCTCCGCGGTGCGCGCGCCGACGCTGCTGATTGTTGGCAGTTTCGATTACGAAGTCCTCGAACTCAACCGGAAAGCCAAGGCACAACTACAGTGTCCCAACCAGCTGGCAGTGGTCCAGGGCGCCACCCACCTGTTCGAGGAGCCCGGTACCCTCGCCGCGGCGGCCATCCTGGCCCGGGACTGGTTC